>DASZPI010000304.1:0-2204 GCA_035550355.1 Pirellulales bacterium | reverse complement strand
ACGTTTTGTGCGCGCCTTGTGCACAAGTCCAAGAGTCGAGTTTTGACAGGGGTAAGTCGATGGTGGCAGCCAAGCCCTGGGAGCAGCGCTGGACGGTCGAGGGCTCGCTCGGGAGCGGCGGCCAAGGCGACACGCGCCTCGTGCGATCGACGGCAGACAAATCCGTACGCGGCGTGCTCAAGACACTGCGGACGCCGCGCTGCCCGCAATCGCGTGGCCGCATGTTCCGCGAGGTTGCCGCGCTTCGCACGGTGCACACCGCCGGCGGCCGAGTTCCAAAGGTTCTCGGCGACAACACTGCCGAATACGAATCCTTGGACGTACCGCTCTATTTCGTTTCGGAGTACATCGAAGGCCCGACATTGGCGAAGCACGTGGCAGCGATCGGCCCGCTGTCAATCGATCGATCCATTGGTATCACGCTGGCGATTTGTGAAACACTGCGCGTCGGCCATGGGGAAGCCGTTCTGCATCGGGACATTAAGCCGGAGAATATCGTTTTGGCGGCTTCAGACGAACCTGGGGCCGGCGCCGTGGTGCTCGATTATGGCCTCTCGTTCAACCAGGCGATCGCCGCCGGACTGACTGAGACTGACGCGACGTTCCGTAATCGATTCTTGAACCTGCCAGAGAATCATGTACCCGGCGGAAATCGACGCGATCCGCGTAGTGATTTGGCGGCGGTGTGCGGCATCCTCTACTTCTGTCTAACCGGTGAGGTGCCTGGGCAGTTGCAAGACGAGAAAGGGCGGGCACCACACCGAAGGCAAGGATTTAGCATCGTTGAAAAGCACGCAGGCGACGAACGTGTATCGCGAATCGAGCTGGTGCTTGACTGCGGCTTCAAGAATGAAATTGATCTTCGCTTTCAAACCGTTGACGAGCTAACGACGCGCCTCGCCAACTTGGGCAACGCCAGAATACTTCCCAAACCAGAAGATCCGATCGCTCGTGCAAAACGACTTTCATCGGCCGTTCTGCGAAACGATCGCGGACACCAGCTGAACCAACTCGCGCCGGCTGCGGAACGAATGATCGCCTCGCTCTTGACCTATGTTCAAAACAAGATTCAAGGTCACTTGGAGCTGTTTCAACTTTTTGCCGACTTTTCCGTCGTAAAGCGAAGTACCGCACCAGACCCGGCTGGGTACGAGTTTTCAGAAAGTAGCCAACTGAATCTGACGATCCAAGTCAAAGAAAAAAAGCCGCGACGCGGAACTGCCTATCGCGTTGGTGTAAAGGGACAGCAGTGTGTGTTATTGCGGCGAAGGATCGAGCGAATCGAAAATAAATTCAATGCGCTAGGGGACTGGCAGGAGGTGGTTTGGTTTGCAATGGAAGGTCCAGGTAAATCTGAAAACGACCATGCAATTGAGGACCTGAAAAACGAGGTGAACGCCGCCATGGACGAGTTAATCGAGCTAGGTGATTGACGGCACCGGCCAAGCGGTAAGCGCGCAATCCAAACGTCTGTTGCCGATCGCGACGCGGCGCGGACAATTAGCCACTCAGGCTCGCGGCCTAATTAACCGCATGGGCCGACCGACGTTCGTGTCGCATCCTTCACGGCGTCGGTCGGCCGGCCTGCAAAAAGGATGCTCGCAATGACGGACCGATTGAAGCGGCTGACTGCCGAACGCGACTCGATCATTGCCGATCGAAAAAAGGCAGCGGCATCCGCATCTGCGAATGCCGCTCAGCGCAAGAACCTGGAGCAGGCGGTCGAACGGCGGTCGCGCGAAATGCTTGCCGCGCTACGCAGCCAAGGCTATGGCCGGGGTTCTGCCCGCAAATCCGCCGCGGCGATCGTGGCATTTGCTCGCGCCGTACGTGCAGCCGGATTCGAGCCACGGCTCGCGGTCATGGTCCGATGGCTCGACGACCAACCGGAAGTTGGCGTGAAGTGGTGGGCGGAAGTCCTATCTACCGCGAACCGTCGTAAGCCAGACCTGCTAGAGATCGAATTGGCCGTCAAGGCTGCGGACGAAAACGCGATCGACCTGGACCCTCTCGTTGTCGTCATCGACAGCGTTTCCGGGAGCTCGATGCCACCACTTTCCGAGCGCATAAACCAACTGAGTCGAGCAGCGCGAGTAGCTGAAATTCGCGATTATTGCGAAGCGGCACTCGCCAGGATCGCACCCGACCGCCCCGGGGGCCCAGATCCGTTCGACCTGATATTTGCGCCCTCTGTCGTTCGCTGG
>DASZPI010000303.1:0-3899 GCA_035550355.1 Pirellulales bacterium | reverse complement strand
GCTATGCGATTCCTTCGATCCAGCCTCGCCTTCTACTGAAATGTTCGATTCATGCCCGTGACCATGCCCGCCGTGTTCGGCGTCCGCAGCCAAGGCCGGTAGTTTTGCGGATGGGTTGTAGGCCGGCTCGTCGCGCATGTTGCCGAGCTTGTCCATGCCGGTGCGACGCAAACGGGCGACCAGATACAAGCCCACCAGGCAGCCGGGAATCTCCATCACGGCCAGCATTACCGGCATGTAGGCGGCCTCTTCGTATTGCGCCTGCTCTTTGGCAGCTTCGGCTTGCAGATTGCGCACCGCCGCGATGTTGATCCCTTTGGATTCCCACTTCGTCACGGTAGCAGGTTCGTCGAGCGCGGCGGTGAGCTTCGCCAGATCGAGATCTTTGATTTCAAGCGCACTGCCAAGCGACGTCAGATTTACCGGCTCGTTGGACAGGCCAAACGACGCCGGGCTGAGCGACAGGTAACCGACCGTTGCCGCCAGGGCCCCGGCTTGCAAGCTGCCCAGCACTCCCTGGCAGGTAACGAACGTGCCGGCGGAATCGGAACCGTAATACGCAGCGACCGTCGCGGCATCGATCCGACGCAGCTTCGTAGCGACTCGCAAAATCAAATAAGCGAAGCAGCCGATGCAAAAGTTGGTAATGAACCCGACCACCATGAACCCCAACGCCTGATACAGACGCTGGGGGTTGTGCAGGGCGAGTTCGGCCAGTTCTTCGCCCCCTTTCCAGCCGATCGACACCAGCAGGTAAATCACCAACCCCTGATAGACGACATAGGGGAATTCGAAGCCGATCTTGAACACAGGCACCAAAAACCCCATGTAGAAGAACAGCAGCAACGGCTGGAACAGGTTCTTGAAAACGCTGTAGCCGAACTCGGCAAGCCATGGCGACACGTTGGCGACTCCTTGCGGAGTAAAGGCTTAGATCAATGCACAGCCGCGCACTGATCTATACACCCCCTGCGACAAGTACGACAACTTTACCAGGTGAACATTACAAAGAAGAAATCTTCAAACGAACTCGGCCCAGGCCAAGTCCGGTCGTTGCGGGCGACTAAGTGTCTTCGAGCGTGCTGACTAAGGCCGCAGGGCGGGATCCTTAGCATCAGTACCGCGCCGTCGTTGCCGACGCGGTCGCTCGTCGCCGAAAACCGAGTGAACACCATGCATCTGTCCGCGGTTGCCAACCGTCGTAAGACGGCGCGGAAACGGCAACTGCTGCCCCACCGCGAACGCCGGGGCGCGTCAAGCACGTTCGGCAGCAATACAATGCTTCGGCAAGCCACGTCCGCGAGAGCAACGCTGTGGTTCGACGCGAAAACGAAGTTCGCATCCGAACGCCGCGTTCGCCGACGAGCATGCGGTGCTCCCGAGCACACCGTCACTGGTTTCGGCAGCGTGCGGTTGCGATCGTTCGATGTCCCGCAACGCGCCGACGATGGTACAAGTACCAAGGCATTGCTGCGGGCAAGCTGTCGATGTTGATCGAGATTGCCGCACGATTAAAAAGCCGTAACGCAACGGCTCGACTCGCTTTTATCCAAACGGCAGTTGCGTTTACCGTAACATTACCATCACATGGTGGGGCAGAAAAACCGCCGAGCTACATGACGTGGGCGGTGAAGCTGATATCGAAGTGACGGTCAACGCCGCCGCCCGGGACAAGGCGGCGATTCCTCCAGGGACTTCAATCGTTATGAAGGTACTTGTCGTCGAAGACGATCCAGTGATTGGCAAGGCGTTGCAAAAGGGATTCGTCGAGCAGAATCACGAATGCACATGGGTTCGGGACGGAGTGAAAGGACTGGAACTCGGGCGTAACAAGGCGCTCGATGCCATCACGCTCGACCTGATGTTGCCCGGCATGTCGGGCCTCGAAGTGCTCAAGCAGCTGCGGGCCGAAAAGATTCACACGCCGGTGCTGCTGCTCACGGCGCGCGGCAGCGTTGAAGAACGAGTGGCAGGGCTCACTGCCGGCGGCGACGATTACCTGGTCAAGCCGTTCGCATTTGCCGAACTGGTGGCGAGGCTCGATGCGGTTTGCCGGCGGACGGTCAATCGACCTTCTCCGACGCTGGAGGTGGGAAACCTTGCGCTGAATCTGACCACGCGCCGCGTCACGCGTGGGGGTCGCGAGATCGATCTCACGCCGACCGAATTCAGCCTGCTCGAGTACTTGATGCGGTTTGCCGGCCGCGTTGTGACTCGCAAGATGTTGTGCGAACACTTGTGGGATCTCGAATGGGACGGCGCCACCAACGTGATCGACGTGCATATCAACCGCCTGCGCGGTAAAGTCGACAAGGGCTTCGATCAATCACTGATCGAGACGGTCCGAGGACGCGGCTATGCCTTACGCGAGGTTTAGGGAAGTTTTTGGCACGCTGCACTTTAGGCTGACCGCGTGGTACACGATCATCATGCTGCTGATGGTCATCGCCACCTTGTGGGCGGTGCGAGCGGCGCTGCAATTTGCGCTAATTCACGAGCTTGACGCCCTGCTCAGCGAAGATGCGCGCGAGGTCGAACTGACGGTCGAAGAAATCCCGAATTTCGATCGCCTGGTGCACGAGCTCGAGCGCAAGGCAAGCACTCACGGACACATGGACTTGTTCCTGCGGCTGTTCGATGCCCAGGGAAAGCTTGTGTGGCAAAGTGCATCGGCCCCGGAGCAAATGTTCGACCCGATCAAGGGCCCTCGGGCAACAACCCCGCGCACCATCGGCGACTTTCGCGTAACGCAGCGAGACACCGAGCGCATTGGCGCGGCACGGATGACCGTGTTTGTCGGAGCGTCGCTCGAGCCGCTGCGAAACGATGTCGCGGCGATCACCAACATTCTGCTGATGATCGGCGGCGCGGTGCTGTTGATCGCGCCGGTCGGCGGCTACTGGCTGGCGGGCCGAGCGACAAGACCGCTGGCACGAATCATCGACACCACGGCTCGGCTGCATCCGACGAACCTTGAAGAACGCTTGCACTTGCGCGGCACGCGCGACGAGCTCGACAGACTGAGCGTGACCATCAATGGGTTTCTCGATCGGATTGCCGCCTACTTGCAGCAGAATCGTCAATTCACTGCCGACGCCGCCCACGAATTGCGATCGCCGCTGGCGGCCATGCAAAGCTCGCTCGACGTGGCGCTCAACGCCGAGCGTTCGCCTGCCGAATACAAGGAGATTCTTGCCGACACGTTGGAAGAATGCATTTCGCTGCGCAACCTGGTGAACCAGCTGCTGCTGTTGGCTGAAAACGATGCAGCGCAGTGCGACCTGCCGACCGAACTGGTGCCGCTCGACCGGGTCGTCCATCGCGCGTGCGACATGTTCACCGCCGTGGCCGAGACAAAAGGGGTCGAACTGTCGTGTCAGATCAACGATCATTCGCAGGTGCGCGGCGACATCAACCGTCTGCGGCAAGTCGTTACGAACCTGATCGATAACGCGTTGAAGTTCACTCCCGCCGGCGGTCGCGTGACGGTCGAGCTGAAACGCGCACCGAGCACGAACGAGGCGGTGCTACGAGTGGCCGACTCGGGCGCGGGTATTTCAGCCGCCGACTTGCCCAACGTCTTCAAACGGTTTTATCGCGCGGACAAGTCGCGGCAGCGCGTCGACAAGACCGGCGGCAGCGGCCTGGGACTGAGCATTTGCGAATCGATCGTCAAAGCCCACGGCGGACAGATCACGGCCCAAAGCTCACTCGGACGAGGCACGACGATCACCGTGCGCCTGCCGCTGTCGGGGTTCGACAGTACGATCGCCCGGCTCGAGAATACCGGGGTGCCGACGGAAGTCTGACCAAAACCATCAGCCGTGAGCGTGAGCAAAACCCACCGCTCAGGTTTTGGCTTACGGCGTGAGACCCAACGGGCGACGGTCGGCACGCAT
>DASZPI010000302.1:0-5559 GCA_035550355.1 Pirellulales bacterium | reverse complement strand
AACGGCACCAAGAACTGGGACAGCGCCTTCCTGCCGGCGCAGCACCAAGGAACGGTGATCTATCCCGGGGCCGAGACGCCGATTGCCGATCTGTTTCCCGGTCGCTACGGCGAGTATGTCACCGCCACGGACCAGCGCGAGGGAATTCAACTGCTCGGCGCGCTGAACCGCGCCCACGCCTCGGCCCACCCGTCCGACGAGCGCTTGGAAGCACGCATTCACAGCTACGAGCTCGCGGCGCGCATGCAGCTGGCTGCCCCCGAGGCGCTCGATTTTTCGCGTGAGCCGGCGAGCGTGCTCGAGGCGTACGGCATCCGCGACGGCGCCGAGTGGCCCAGCGAGATCAACGCCGCGGAGGAGGCCGATCGCTTCGGCCGCAAATGCCTCGCCGCTCGGCGGTTGTTGGAGCGAGGCGTGCGGTTCGTGCAAGTGTGGAGCGGCAAGAACAACGATTTTCCGCGGCGCACCTGGGATTCGCACGAGAATGTCGAGCGCGACCACGGTGCGTTGGCGCGCGGCATGGCCAAGGCGACCGCCGCGCTGATCCGCGACCTGAAGCAGCGCGGATTGCTCGACGACACGATCGTGCTCTGGACCACCGAGTTCGGCCGCATGCCAAGCACGCAAGGAGGCAAAGGACGCGATCACAATCCGTACGTGTTCACTAATTGGCTTTGCGGCGGCGGCATCAAACCAGGCGTCACGCACGGCCCCAGCGATCCGTGGGGATATAAACCGTTGAACCGTGCGCATCCGACCGAGGTGTACGACATTCACGCCACTGTGCTGCACCTGCTGGGCATCGACCACACCCGGCTAACCATGCGGCACAACGGCATCGATCGGCGACTGACCGATGTGCATGGTCACGTGGTACGCGAATTGATCGCCTGAGCTCGATGCTCGGTCGCCTGGTTGATTAGCGGGCGACCTTCAGATCGGCGACGTCCGAGGCTAGCAGCACCTCGGTCTTGTCGGCGACCGGTAGCACCCCCAGCGCACGCGCTTGCTCGACGGCAAGCAACGTCTGCTGTTCATTGGCGGTGCTGGCGGTGCAGCATTTGCCGCAGCCGCAGCAGACCGTCTCGGCAACGCAGGTGTACTTCGGCACCTTCTTGTCGACCGGAATCTTGACCGGATAGCGCACGGTGCGCGAAAAAGCACAACCGCACGGCTTTTGGATGTGGTCGCTGCGGAATCCCAACCAGGCCATGCAGTCCGGCACGCGCTTGATGCCACAGCATTTGCTGGGCCCGAGCACGCACACTGTATCGCACTGCATATCGTGCTCGATTTCAACCTCGGTCTTGATGTCGCAAATCAAGCGGCAGCGGGTTTGGAATCGCGCGCAACCACAGCCCGCGCACGTCGGGCATTCGGCCATGGCTTGCCGGTTGCCGTGCAACAACGCGCTGACGAACACGACGGCGACGACAGCGGCTGGTTTCATGGCGGACGCGCTCCTGCAAGATGGCCGGAACATTCAGCAATCCTATCGGCGGAATCATTTGTCGATTTCAAAGCCTATCGCATTGATTCGGCAAACTTTAACCAGACGGCATGCGCGGCAAAGGCGGAACGGCTTTACGCCACACGCTGAGTTTCCAGCGGCGACCGGCGGCTGAAGCCTGCAGAGGCGGCAAGATCGGCAGACTCAGCGCGGTTTGTTACGAACGTGTGTTAAATCGCGATTTACCGCACTCTTTCTGATAAAGCGCGCAGTCGGTCTGCTCCGATTTCCCCGAATGAGCCCAAAGGCGGGCATTCCATGCCTTTTCGGCAAATCATGTTTGCGCGGATTTGCCGACATCACCCGACTAATCATCGCGGGAATGCAAATGACGTTTGTTTCCGACACTGACTCGCGGCCGGTCTTCGTGCCTGTTCGATCGGTCTTTTTGGTCGCGGCAATGTTCGGCCTGTCTTGCGCGACCGCGCTCGCGCAGCCGGGCCCGCCAATTCCCCCGCCCAATACCGTTGGCCCGAGCCCGGCGCCGGTGTTTGGCGATGTTCAGCCGACCGGCAATTTGCCGGAAGATACCGATGCGCGTTTGCGCGCCTTGGAGCAGATCGTCACCCAACAGCAGACGCAAGTCGAATCGCTGACCGAGCAATTGAAGGCGGCCACCGCGCCGCCGCCGGAAGATAAGCCTTACCGCATCGGCAGCGATCTGCGGATGTCGGGCACATGGAACAACGGCCTCGAATTCCGCAGCAAGGCCAACGACTTCTACTTTCACGTCGGCGGCCGCACGCAGTTCGACAACGTCGCCCTCAGCAGTCCCAATCCAACCGCCGCGCTGACCAATGTCGGCACGACGAACGACGGCTTGCAAGACTCGGCCTTCTTCCGCCGCGCACGTCTGCGGATGGAAGGTACGATCTGGGACCAGTTCGACTGGTGCGTGGAGTACAACTTCGTCAACTCGTTTCTCGCGCAGAATCCCACGCGCGGTCAGGATATTCCTGCGGGCACCGGCTGGACCGGCAGCACGCAGTCGTCGACCAACCTGGTCTCGACGATTCAGAACGACATGTTCAATCCGGTTTCTCCGGTTGACTTGTGGTGGAACATTCGCGATGTGCCGCTGGTGGGCAACGTGCAGTTCGGCAACGAAAAAGAGCCCTTTGCGCTCGAGCGGCTCGAAAGCAGCCGCTATCTCGATTTTCTCGAGCGGAATTACGGCAACGACGCGTTTATTTCGCCGTCGGCCAACGGATTCGCGCCGGGCATCATGATCTGGAACTACACCCGCAACCGGCGGGCAACGTACGCCGTGGGCGTATTCAAAAATGTCACGAACCCGTTCGTGTTCAACATCGGCGATGGTCAAAACGAGGTCGCCGGCCGTGTGACGTACCTACCCTGGTACGACCAGGCGACCGGCGGGCGGTATTTCATGCACTTTGGCATGGGGGCATGCAGTCGGGCCGTCGACAACAACTTCATCAATTACCGAACCCGTGGTGACCTGCGAAACGGTCCCGACGCGGTCATCCCCAGTTGGACCAACACCGGCTATTTCTTTGGCGATGCGCAAAACATTCTGAACCCCGAATTCATGCTGCAATACGGTTCGTTGTTCATCCAGTCGGAGTACGTCGCCAACTGGACGACCAACGCGTTCACCAACGTCGGCAACAACCCGGGCCTGCCGCAAGGGACCGTCTTTTTTCAAAGCTATTACATCCAAGCGATGTACTTCCTCACCGGCGAGCACCGCATTTACGACTATCAAAAGGGGGTGGTTGGTCGCGTGCTGCCCTATGAAAACGTGTTCGCCTATCGTCGCCGCTCGGGTGCGCGGATCTTTGGCCGGGGCGCCGTGCAGGTGGGCAGCCGCTTGAATTGGATCGACCTCAACAACAAAGCGATCCGCGGCGGGCGCCTCTTGGGCAATACCTATGCGCTGAACTGGTTCTGGAACCCGAACATGAAGTTGCAATTGAACTTCGATGTCATGCATCGCTGGGCCGCCGACGGGCAAGCGGCTGCACCGGCCGCAGGATTCGACCAATACGGCATTATTTATGGGTTCGGAACTCGTTTCGCCGCAGACTTTTAGCGTGCGACAGATTGACGCAACCGAATCCTCACGAATGCCTAACGAGCGACTAACAATCGAGCGCTATAGTCGGGGAGCTCATGGGACTGCCGTTCGGTGGTCCGGGCATCGCGACCCCGTCCTAACGCCCTGCTATGCTCCGCACCGCATTGTTTCTGGCCTCGATTCTCTGCACGGTCGGGATAGCCGCAGCAGCCGATCAGCCACGTAGCGCCCCGGACGTGCTGCTGCTCCCGCGACGCGACGGCGTCGAATGGTCGGATGGCCAAAGCTCGGGGAAGCTGCACGCGGGAATGTCGGTCGATTTGCTCAGCCGCGAGGGCGATCGCATCTGGACGGGTCGCGGCTGGGTCGCAGCCGACGACGTGATTCCGGTCGCCGATGCGATCGCATTGTTTACCGCGCGGATCGACCAGCAGCCCACCGCGTTCGACTATCTCAGCCGCGCCCGTGCGAATTTTCACGTTCGCAATCTGGCGGCGGCGATCGACGACTGCAACCGCTCGTTGGCACTGGACCACCGCAACGGGTACGCCCTGAGCCTGCGTGCCCGCTGCCATTTAGCCGCCGGCGATTTGCACGCCGCAATTTGGGATGCAAACCAGGCGGTCCATCTCGATTCGGAAATCGCGGCCACTTGGTACGCTCGGGCGCATGTCAACTTCAGCACCGGCAATCAAGACCAGGCACTCGCGGATGTCCAGCGCGCGATCGAGCTCGATTCGAAAAGCGCCTCGGCCTTGGAGCTACGGGGCCGAATCTTCGCCCAGCAAGGTAACCTGACCGGCGCAATCGACGATTTCACGGCGGCTTTGAAGATTCACCCGGACCACCTGCCGGCGCTCAACAATCGGGCGAACGTGTTCTTCAAACACGGCGATTACGGCCGCGCCATTGCCGACTATACCCGAGCCCTCGAGATCGAAGGTCCGCATGCGGACGTGCTAACCAACCGCGCCATGGCCTACACGAAGACCGGCGATATTGACCGCGCGATCGCCGACTTGGACGAGGCGTTGCGTTTGCGGCCGGACTACAACAAAGCGCAATCGCATCGGGCACAACTGGCGCAGGATCAGGCGCCGGCGAGCGCAAAATAGCGGCACATGCCCGTCGCGGTGAACGGCTGCCGATCGGGCTCTTTGCTTCGGCAGCGATCGACTAGCTGCTGCCGTACCCGTGCTGGTCGTCGATGTCGGCCGGAGTCCACGATGGCTCTTCGCCGATCCGACGTTGCACCTGGATTGCAGGTTGCGAAACGGCGGTCGTGGGTTGAACCTCGAAAACCATCCGCGGCGCAGCGAGCGTCGCGGGCAGCGCTCGCTCCCACCCCAGGCGATTGACGCCGATTTGCACGGTGGTGTTTGGCTCGGCAATCGAGAGCAGGCCGATCACGTCTTTGTAGTTGTGAACCGTTCGCCCGCCGAAGGACACAATGCGATCGCCAATTCGCAGTCCGGCAGCGCTCGCGGGACTGCCTGGATAAATGCCGGTCACAACCGCCCCACCGGTCTCGTTTTGGGCCATGTTGACCCCCAGCGCGGCGCCGGCGGCCGACGCGGTCGACGGCAACGCCGCTAAGCCCGCGGCGAGCAACGTTGAGAACAGCATGCTGCGTTTCATATCACGCTCCTAACAATTCCCTAACAAATCTTATCGGTTCGCATGAGCAGATGCGATAGGGGGTTTTGCGGTAGCTATTACTTTTCTGCTACCTGCCTCTGAAGGCTAACTCGCGGGGTCGCCGGCGGGGCGTCGCGCGACAAAAGAGTCATAAAGTTCGACGCTTACCGGAAACGAAGATTAGTTACAGGCGGTAAACCCGACGCGTTTGTTAGCTGTTCTTGCGGGGGAAACCATGAGTCGCCGAATGATCGTGTGGTGCTTGGTGGGCTTGGCCGCGGGGTGCCGCAGCGGTGGCGGGAACTCGACGGCGTCGGTCAACTCGACCGAGTCGGCCGTCGCCCAAGCCCCGGCCGACCCGCAAATCATT
>DASZPI010000301.1:0-2774 GCA_035550355.1 Pirellulales bacterium | reverse complement strand
GGCAATGTGCAGCAGTTCGTCGACGCGGGCCAACGACGTGTCCAACACAATGGCATCGGCAGCGGCAGTCGTAACTTCGTTACTTCGGCCAAAGGCGATGCCCACGGTAGCCGCCGCGATGGCAGGTGCGTCGTTGATGCCATCGCCGACGAACACGGTGCGCGCGCGCTTCGTCTCGCGACGGACGATGGCGACCTTCTCCTCCGGGCTCTGCCGGCCGTAGGTCTCGGTAATGCCCACGCGCTCGGCCAACTCACGCACCTCGGCTTCGCGATCCCCCGAAACGAGCAGCGATCGTTGAAACTTGTGCTTCGGACGCAGGTGGCCGATGAACGAAGCCCCTTCGGAGCGCGGCTCGTCGCGGAACCGATACAGGGCTGCGGTCTGGCCGTCGACGACTACCACGCATTCCAGGCCGCTCGCTTCAGCAGGCAATTGCATCGAGTCGGCATCGCCGCTGGTGACCGAGGCCAATTGTTTGCGGCCGGTGATGACCACGCGGTGGCCATCGACTTTGCCGCTTAATCCAGCGCCGGCAGGTTCACAGACTTCCAGCGCGTCGTGCAGCACGATCCCGGCAGCGTCGGCCGCGCCGAGAATCGTCCGCGCCAACGGATGTTTCGAATAGCGCTCCAACGTAGCCGCCAGCGTCAGGACGTGCTGCGGCTCGAATCCAGGTTGGCATTGTTGTTCGGTGAGCACGGGTTCGCCGTAGGTCAGCGTCCCTGTTTTGTCGAAGATAATCGTGCGGCACTTGCCGAGTTGTTCGAGCGATGCGGGATTTTTGATGATGATGCTTCGCCGCGCCGCAGCCGAAATCGCCCCCAAAATGGCGACCGGAATGCCGATCAGCAACGGGCACGGGGTCGCAACGACCAGCACTGCCAAAAACCGTTCCGGATCGCCCGAAAACCACCAGGCGACCGCGGCCCAAACGATGACCAGCGGCGTGTACCATGCCGCGAGCTGGTCGCCGAGTCGCCGCAAGTGCGGCCGATGCTGCTCGGATTCGTGCATCACGCGCATGATGCGCGCGTAGCGCGAATCCTCGGCCAAGCGCGTCGCACGCACGCTCAATGCGGACGGACCGTTGATCGCGCCGCTGAAAACACTTGCACCGGGCGCTTTGGAAATCCGAAACGGCTCGCCGGTCAAGTACGCCTCGTCCATCCAGCCGTTGCCTTCAACGACGGTCCCATCGACCGGACAGGCTTCTCCTGGGTACACCTCCACCACGTCGTCAGGCCGCAGGGCGTCGATCGAGACTTCCTCGATTCGCCCAGCGCGGCGGCGATGCGCGCTCGACGGCATGCGCCGAGCCAACGCCTGCAAGCCAGACGTTGCCTGCCGAACTGCGAAGCCCTCGAGTGCCGCGCCGCCGGCGTACATCAACACGACCAACGTACCGGCAAGGTATTGCCCCAGCGCGGCAGCCGAAACGACCGAGCCCAAGGCGAGCAAGTCGGCGCCGAAGTCGAGCTGCCAAACTTTTGCCGCGACATCGAGCAGCAGCAGTACGCCGCCGGCCCCGAGCGCAATCCAAAGCGGCAGCGACACCCAGCGCGCGTCGAGCCCCATGGCGAAGCGCAGCGTTACATAGGCGGCGATCGCCACCAGCGCAAGCACAACAATCCAAGTGTACTTGTTACCCATCGCAAGCTGGCGACGATCGCGCGCACTTCGATCCGCCGTTAGGCACAGAAGCTGCGACGTTCCTCGAACCGGAGCGGTCGATTGTCAAATCGGAAGATGGAAGGGGTCCCTGCGATGATCCGCAAATTGAAATCGGGCGAATACCGACTGTATTCACGAAAAATCGATCCGAGCACTCACAAGCGGCGGAATCTCGGCACGTTCAAAACCCGTGGGGGCGCTGAACAGCACGAACGAGAGATTCAATACTTCAAACGACACTAACTTCCGCAGCCGACTCATTTCGCCGACGACTTGAGGCGGATGCGACGATATTCCATTTGGCCGCGATCCCCTTCCAAGCCGATGGGGCCGCTCGCAGGTACTTTCATATCGTCGGTCAGCAGTTCGCCGTTGCACGTGGCCTGTGCCATATCGCCGGTGACCGTGACAACCAACTCGTTCCAATCGCCTTCCTTAAACTGCTTGAGTTGGTTGTACGGACCTGCCAACAGGAAGTCGCGACATTGCAGCTGCGGCTGACGGATGAACACGCCGCTGTCGGCATTGGGCGTGGCGCGGAACTCGAGCTTCAGCACAAAATCGGTGCCGAACTCTTGGGTCGTCCATAGTTGCTGAATGCGCCGCCCTTCTGGCGGCGTGGTCACCACCAGGCGGCCGTTGATTGCACGGTAGCGGCCATCCGGGGTGGCGGTCATCCGGTCGAACGCCGCCGCCTGCTTCACTTCGACAAACACGGGTGCGTCGGGCTTCGGCTTTTTCGCCAGTATTCGTGGCGGCGTGGGACGCACGCCCCAACCGGTGAGATCGCGGCCATTGAACAAGCTGACGAACCCTGCTTCGGGCACGAACGTATCGGGCTCGGTGTCGATGAACCCGAGCGTCGCAAAGATCGGCCGCAGCGCTGCGGCCCAACGGTCGTAGCCGGCTGCGTTCAGATGCAGCAGGTCGGAAAACCATTTGGGAGTCGCGTCGCCGCTGGGCTCGGCAAACAGCGTCCAAGTATCGACGACCGTAACTTGCGGATCGCCTTTCACGGCGGCTTCGTAGAGTGCATTGACGCGCTTGATCGTGTCGACCGGCCGATGTTTTGTGGCGGAGCTGGGAAAGATGCGGCAAAG
>DASZPI010000300.1:0-29337 GCA_035550355.1 Pirellulales bacterium | reverse complement strand
GGTGCGGGGCCGCATTATCACCACGCTCGAGAAGGCCAAGGAAGTTCGTCCGCTCGTCGAGAAATGCATCACGATTGCTCGACACAGCCTCAGCGCCACCGAAGAGGCCGGCAAGTACGCAACCGACGCCGAGCGGCAAAGCGAAGCTTGGAAAACTTGGCGCAAGAGCCCGCAATACAAGCAGTGGAACGCCGCGATCGCCCCGGTCGTCGCCGCCCGCCGTCGCGCACTCGAGCTGCTGGGCAACAAGCAAGCGGTGAAGGTGTTGTTTGACGATATCGCACCCCGTTTTGCCGATCGCGATGGCGGCTACACGCGCATTCTGCGTTTGGCCAAGCCTCGGCTGGGCGATAACGGCACGCGCGCCATCCTCGAGTTCGTTGGTGTCCGCGATCGCAGCTCGCGCGAGGCACAGGCCCCGACATTCGAAGGCGCCGATCAACCCGCCGCGACCTGAGATCCGTTACGCCGCGACGCAAAGCGAGCGCTCATGGACGAAGCGCGCACCGAAGCATTCGACTTCACTGCCCACATGCGTCGGGTGTGTGTCGATATCGCCAGCCGTATCGATGAGTTTCGGCACGTCGACATGTCGCGCGTGGCATTGCGATGGTGCCAGGCCCGGCACCGTTGGCGGCATGGCGTCGTTGCTTCGCTCACCCCGCTCCGCTTTGAAGGCGGCAAGTCGCACACCATGCGCCGCGGCCGGCGGTTCACCATCCAGCCTTTGTTCGATTCCGCGGGTCGGGAAATGCTCTATCTGCTGAGCTTTTACCTGCCCCGATTTTTGAATCAGCCGTTTGAAGAAAAGCTCGCGACTGTTTGCCACGAACTGTGGCACATTGGTCCTGAGTTCGACGGCGACCTGCGCCGCCATGCGCACGGTCGCTGCTACGCGCACGGCCCCAGCGAGGCCAAGTACCATGCCGAGATGCGGCTGCTCGCTCGCCGTTGGATCGAGGCCTCGCCGCCGCAGGACCTTTGCGATCCATTGCAGGGCGATTTTCGCACACTGCGTAAGCGCTTCGGTCGCGTACTCGGTCTCCGGCTTCCCACGCCCAAGCTTGTGCCGGCCTGACGGCCGTCGGGCCGAGTCTGTCCGCAGACGCACAGGTTCGTAAAATGATCGAAGCAGTCATTCGAGTTGTGCAACAGGATCGACCGGCCGATGCGCAGGATTCGTCGCAGCGTTTGGATCGCAACTTTGATCACCAGCCAGTGGCTCTCGTTGTCGCGCGCTGCAGCAATTGCTGCCCGCGACGGCGATCTTCCCGCTCCGCCGGAGCAGGACTCGCCGGCCGCCTGGACAAAGTTTTGGTCGCGTGTCACGCGACAAACTTTCGGCGGCGCGCAACTTTGGGCCGATGAGCTGGTCTATGGCCACTGGCGCATCCAGCGCTCGGCACTCAGCGGCAACTACCGTTTGCTCGACTCCAATGAATGCCGCCGCGCCTGCGGCAGCTTTGAAGATTGCCAACAAGCGCTTGATGCGGCCAAAGTCAGCGAGTCGCTGAGTTCCGGACATCGTCGCGTGATCGTGCTACTGCACGGCTTATGGGGCTGGCGGCAGCACATGGGGCCCATGCATCGTTATTTGCAGCGGCGGCTCGATGCCGACGTGATCAGCGTCGGTTATCCGAGCTCGCGCGGCGATCTGAATTCCCATGCGGCATCATTGGCCAAAGTTATTGACCATCTGCAGGGGGTCGAACAGCTCGACTTTGTCGCGCACAGCATGGGCAACGTGGTGCTGCGGTGCTGGTTGATGAACGAGTACGAATCGCAGCGCGCCGATCGGCCGCAGATCGGGCGGATCGTGATGCTCGGGCCGCCGAACAATGGCTCAGCCGCCGCGCGCTTCTGGCATGGTGGTCCGGCATCGCGATTGGCGATACTGGTTGCCGGGAGATCGGCAAGGCAGCTTGGTCCCGGCTGGTCGACCGTGGTCGATCGCTTGGCGACGCCAGCGTGCGAGTTTGGTGTGATTGCGGGTGGCTTGAACGACGACGAAGGGTTCAGCCCTCGCTTACCGGGCGACGACGATGGCGTGGTCGAGGTCGAGACAACTCGCTTGGCCGGCGCACGCGACTTTTTGCTGCTCCCAGTCTGGCATCCTCTGATGATGATGCATCCACAAGTGCAGGAATCGACGTTACGGTTCCTTGAGCAAGGATGCTTCATTTCGGAAGAAGCTCGCGTGCCGATCGAAGACTAAAGTTCAGTGAAGAAAGCACTTGCAACTTCTTTATTGACTAAGGCAACGTGCTAGCATACAAATGTACACTACTCATTGACGAGGAGTGTACTTGCTATGCCGGCTCAGCAGTCCGAAGCGATTGCGCGTCTGAAGGCTCAGCTCCGCGAGCTGGAAACCCTCGCACGCAGTAGCGACGCCCCGCGGTTCTCCACCGGCTTCCCATCGCTGGACCGCCTGTTGCCAGGGCAGGGACTCACCCCTGGAACGCTGGTTGAATGGCTGGAAGACGCTCCCGGCTCGGGGGCCGGCACGCTCGCCGTCAAAGCGGCCGTGCAAGCCAGCCATGCCGGCGGCGCGGTGGTGGTGATTGATGGGCGCGGCGAGTTTTACCCTCCAGGCGCAACATGCTTGGGGCTGGACCTTAGGGGCGTGCTGCTCGTGCGCCCCACAAAAATCCGTGACGAGCTGTGGGCCATCGATCAGGCGCTGCGCTCGGGCGCGGTGGCCGCGGTGCTGGCCTGGCCGTTGCGTGCCGACGAGCGCGCGATGCGCCGTTGGCAGTTGGCCGCCGAGCAGTGCACGACGCTGGGGCTGTTCGTGCGCCCTACGTCGGTACGCGATGAGCCGTGCTGGGCCGAATTAAGGCTGCGCGTCGCCACTGTGCCAATCGAGCTGCCCGTCGGTGAGATCGCCTCGTCGGTACCGCGGCGATTGCGCGTGGAGCTGCTGCGCGCGCGGGGAGATTTTGCCCACAGATGCATCGACTTGGAGCTGCGCCATGAAACGAGTGATGTGCATCGTGCCGTTACCACAACTCAGGGCCGAAAGCACCGTCCCGCGCCGCGCCGCCATGCGGGGTGAACCAAAAGCGGAAAGCGGAAAGCCGAAAGCAGAAGAGGCGGCAAGCAGCGCAGCCACCGTTTTGCGATTACCGCTTTCCGCCTTGGACCCCTTCAGCCCCACGATCGGCTTCGATGATCTCGAACATCCCCGTGCCGTGCTGTTGGACGTAACCGGCACGGCCAAGTTGTTCGGCGGCGAGAAAAAACTTGCCGCGCGGGTAGTCGAGCAGATCGAGTCGCACGGCTGCACGGCGCGCATTGCCATCGCCGATACGATTGGTGCAGCATGGGCGATGGCATGCTTCGCAAATGCAGAGTTCAGAATGCAGCATGCAGAATGGCAGCAATCGGATATTGTGCATTCTGCATTCTGCATTCTGAATTCATCGGCACCTCTCGCTCCGCTGCCCGTTAGCGCATTGCGCCTTAGCGCAGAGCAACTCGTTTGGCTTGCGGAACTTGGTATCGCGCGAATCGAGCAGTTGTTGGCACTTGAGCGCTCCGACTTGGCCGCTCGCCTGGGGCCGGAGATTCTGCATCGCCTCGATCAGGCGCACGGCCGGGCTAGCGAAGCGATCATCGCCTACCGTCCGCCGCCGGCCTGGTCCATATGCCGATCGTTTGAGTTTGCCATCGAAAGTCGCGAAGCGCTCGAAGCGGTGATGGCCGAGATGCTAAAGCCGATCACACGCCAGTTGGCCGACCGCCACGAGGGAATTGAACGCTTGCGCTGCGGCATGGAATGCGATTCAGGCCGAAGACTCGATCTGCTCGTCGGCCTGTATCGCGCCACGGCCGATGTCGAGCATCTCATGGAACTAGTACGGCTGCATCTGGATTGCGTGCGGCTACCCGGGCCGGTGCAGGCCCTGCAACTCGAGGCTACCCATATCGCCCCGCTCGATTGCCACCAGCAAGAAATGTTCGACGGAGCCTCGCGGCGCGAGGAGCAACGCCGCTTGGCCGTGCTAGTCGATCGTCTCAGTAGTCGCCTGGGCTGGGACCGCGTGACGCGCCCCAGCCTGCGAGCCGAGGTGCAGCCCGAGTATGCGTGGAGCGGAAAACAGGTAGTGGGCAGTGGACAGGGGGCAGTGGGCGGTAAGCAAAAAAGGAAAAAATCTTCCGTATTAACCACTAACCACGATCCACTAACCACTCCTCCTCGCCCCTTGCGTCTGGTGCGCGAGCCGATCGCGATCCAAGTTATGTCCGTCGTGCCCGCGGGCGGGCCGCATCGCGTCGACGCTCCCGGGCACGAGCATCGCGTGGTGCGTTCATGGGGTCCTGAGCGGATCGAAACCGGTTGGTGGCGTGGCCGCGGAGCACGACGAGATTATTACTGCGTCGAAACCGCCACGGGGCGCTGGCTATGGGTGTTCCGGGAGCTGAACACCGATCGATGGTACTTGCACGGATGGAACGACTGAACAGGGTCGGGCTTCAGGATTCGGGGTAATCCCGAACCTTGAAGCCCGAATCCTCCGCCCCCATGCCCGACCTGCCTCCCGCCAAACGCCGACCGCCGGTTCATTCCGCATTCAGCACTCAGCATTCCGCATTTCGCTACGCCGAGCTGCATTGCAAAACCAATTACTCGTTCCTGCTCGGAGCATCGCATCCCGATGAGCTGGCGCTGCGTGCCGCCGAGTTAGGTTATGCCGCCTTGGCGATCACCGATCGTCACAGCGTAGCCGGCGTCGTCCGTGCCTACGATGCCGCTCGTCAATTGGGGCTGAAGCTGATCATCGGTGCCGAGATTCTGCCGCGCGACGCCGCGCCGGTCGTGCTGCTGGCGACCGACCGCGCCGCCTACGGCCGCCTAGCACGACTACTCACGCTCGGCAAACGACGCGCAGCCAAAGGCGAATGCGAGTTGTACCTGGACGACCTCGCTGAACATAGCGAAGGATTGATCGCGCTCGTAATGCAGAAAGTGCGGCAAGAAACTGCCTCCTCATTCTGCATTCTGCATTCTGAAGTCTGCACTCTCCGCGAAGCGTTCCCCGACCGCTGCTACCTCGCTGCCTCGCTGCACCATGGTCCCGATGACCAAGGGCAACTCGAAGCGCTCGCCGAGTTGGCTCACCGCGAGCGACTGCCGCTGGTCGCCGCCGGCGATGCGCGCTATCACGAGCCGCGCCGCCGCTCGCTGCACGATATATTGACCGCGGTGCACGCCGGCTCGACCGTGGCCGAGTCGACCGCGCTGCTCTTGGCCAATGGTGATCGTCATCTCCACGCGCCGGAAGAAATGGCCCATCGGTTCGCGCGATATCCCAAAGCGATCGCGCGCACGCTCGAGATTGCCGATCGCTGCACGTTCGATCTCGGCACACTGCGCTACGAGTATCCCGAAGAGCTGTGCCCTAACGGCAAATCACCGGCCGAGCATCTGGCCGAGCTTACCTGGTCGGGAGCGCACGATCGCTATCCGCACGGCATTCCTGAGCGCGTGCGTAGTTTGCTGGAATACGAACTGCGGATCATCGACCAGTTGCATTACGAACCGTACTTCCTCACGGTGTGGGACCTGGTGCGCTTCGCGCGCTCGCGCGGTATTTTGTGCCAGGGGCGCGGCTCGGCCGCCAACTCGGCGGTCTGCTATTGTCTAGGAGTGACGGCCGTCGATCCCGATCGCAGCGACGTGTTGTTCGAGCGGTTTATCAGCCCCGAGCGGAACGAAGTGCCCGATATCGATGTCGACTTCGAACACGAGCGCCGCGAAGAGGTGTTGCAATACCTGTACGACAAATACGGCCGCGAGCGCGCCGGCATGACCGCCGAAGTGATCACTTACCGCACGCGCTCGGCGGTGCGCGACGTGGGCAAGGCGCTGGGCTTGTCGCTACAGCAGGTCGACGTGTTGGCCAAGACCTTCGACGGCAACGTCACTGCCGAAGGTTGGGCCGACCATTGCCGCGGCGCGGGCATCGATTCCGATTCGATCGCCGCTCACCAAATGCCGGCGCTCGTGCGCACGCTGTTGGGTTTCCCTAGGCATTTATCGCAGCATGTGGGCGGGATGGTAATCACGCGCGGGCCTCTTTGTGAATTAGTGCCGATCGAGAATGCCGCCATGCCCGATCGCACGGTGATCGAATGGGACAAGGACGATCTCGACGTGCTGGGGATTCTGAAAGTCGATTGCCTGGCGCTGGGCATGTTGACCGCTATTCGCAAATGCTTCGATCTGGTCAAGCAGCACTACGGTCGTGAGCTGACGTTGGCCAATGTGCCGGCCGAGGACCAAGCGGTGTACGAGATGGCAAGCCGCGCCGACACGATCGGGGTCTTCCAGATCGAAAGCCGGGCGCAAATGAGCATGCTACCGCGGCTGCGGCCCAAATGCTTTTACGACCTGGTGATCGAGGTGGCCATCGTGCGCCCCGGACCGATCCAAGGGAAGATGGTGCATCCCTACCTGCGCCGCCGCCAGGGAGAAGAGCAGGTCACGTATCCCAACGACGCGATTCGCCAGGTGCTCGAAAAGACACTGGGCGTGCCGATCTTTCAGGAACAGGCAATGCGACTGGCGGTGGTCGCTGCCGGGTTTACACCAGGCGAGGCAGATCAACTGCGCCGCGCGATGGGGAGCTTTCGCAAGTCGGGTCTAATCGCCTCGTTCCGCCAGCGGTTGATCGAAGGCATGCAGAAGAACGGGCTCACCGGCGAGTATGCCGAGCAGGTGTTTCAGCAGATCTCGGGCTTCGGCGAGTACGGCTTTCCCGAATCGCACTCGGCGAGCTTTGCGCTGTTGGTGTATGTGTCGGCCTGGCTGAAGCGGCATTACCCGGCGGCATTTTGTGCCGCGCTGCTCAACAGCCAGCCGATGGGCTTCTACGCGCCGGCACAATTGGTGCGCGACGCGCGCGAGCACGGCGTCACCGTACTGCCAGTCGATGTGAATGCCAGCGCGGAGGACTGTGCGTTGGAAATGCAGAATCCAGCATGTCGAAAGGGGAATGGGGGAGAAGCGGAATCGGCTGCATTCTGCATCCTGCATTCTCAATTTTGCCTTCGCCTGGGCTTCCGTCTCGTCTCAGGACTGCCCGACGCGGCAGTCGAGGCGATCTTGGCAGCTCGACACTCCGGACCGTTTCGGTCGATTGACGACTTGGCCCGCCGCACGCGCCTCGGGCAACCGTGGCTGGTGCGGTTGGCCAAGGCGCAAGCGCTGCGGTCGCTGGGTGTCGATCGCCGCGGGGCGCTGTGGGATTCGCTACGCTACAAACCCGACAAGCCGCGGCCGCTGTTCGACCTGCTCGAAAGCGAATCGGCCGACGAGCTGCGCCGCCCCGACGTGTTGCCGGCCTTGTCGCAGTTTGAAGAAGTGTTGGCCGATTACCACACCTCGGGCCTTTCGCTCGATGGCCATCCGATGGAATTTGTGCGCGCGGCGCTGGACGAACGCCGCGTGCTGCGCGCTGTGCAGTTGACTGGCGTGACCCACGGTCGCATGGTGCGCGTCGCCGGGTTGGTGTTGGTGCGGCAGCGTCCCGGCACCGCCTCGGGCATTACGTTCGTCACGCTCGAAGACGAAACCGGCGTGGCCAATCTGATCGTGCGCACGCACATCTGGCAACGATTCCGGCGTGTGGCGAACACGGCAGCGGCAATGATTGCCTACGGGCGGCTCGAACGTCATGAATACAAGCCCGATGGCCAAGTGACGCACGTGCTGGTCGAAAAGCTGGAAGACGTACTCGAGGTTTCGCGACGCCTGGGATCGCAATCGCGGGATTTCCATTAGCAGTTAGCAAGAGCAGCTAGCAGTTCGCCGGACGGGAAGGGGGGTTCGCGCATCCGCTGTGAGCATTAAAATCACGCGACAGCCAAGAGCCATCAAAGCCATGGAAGGGCTGTCGCGCCGATGCTGCGCTGGACCAACGAAGAATGCTGGAAAGGATTCGGCCCATCGCGATTCAAAAGCGTGCGCCGCTGCGCTAAGCATGGCATTCACATTCATCGCCTCAAACGCGAAACACGTCGCCTGCTGCGTGAGTCATGTCCCACCATCCCTGGCGTGTACGGCATGATCGACGACCAGGGAGAACTGGTCTACGTCGGCAAATCCAAGTCGCTGCGACATCGACTGCTCAGTTACTTTCAAGCCAGCGCTGCCGACACCAAAGCGCGTTGCATCGTCGCCCATGCTCGGCAACTGGTATGGGAGCCGGCACATCACGAGTTTGACGCGCTCGTGCGCGAGCTCGAGCTCATCCGCCGCTGGCGGCCACGGTTCAATGTCGAAGGCATGCCCGGACGGCGGCAACGCGCCTTCCTATGCATTGGCCGTGCGCCTGGGGCCTACGCCTATTTGGCCCCCAAGATCGGCTCCACGGCACTGCACGCCTACGGTCCGGTCTCGGCCGGCAAACGCATGCGCCGAGCGGTCGAGCGGTTGAACAACTTCTGCCGGCTCCGCGATTGCCCCGATCGCGTGCCAATGCTGTTTGCCGACCAGTTGCCGCTGTTTGACAGGCCACTCGACGAGAAGTGCCTGCGCTATCAATTCGGCACGTGCTTGGCCCCGTGCGCTGCCCGGTGCACAAGCATTGAATACGCCGCGGCGGTACGGCAAGCGCGTGCGTTCGTCGAAGGCACCGATCCGGCCGCGCTGCAAACCATTGAAGCCGACATGGCAACCGCGGCCGAGCAACGCCAGTTCGACCGGGCCGCAGCGCTCCGCGATTTATTGGGCGACTTGCGCTACCTTCGTTACCAGATCGATCGACTCCACAGGATTGGCAAGCATGAGTGCCTGATCTACGCCCTGAATGATTATCGTGGACGAGAGCGATGGTATGTCTTCCGCCGCGGCTGTCCGCACGTCATCTGTGCCTCGCCAACCAACGCCGTGCGGGCAGAACAATGCCATGCGCTGTTAGCCAGTATCGAAGCAAGCGCTCCACACGGATCTCCCGAAGAGCAACTCAGTTTCATGCTGCTCGTGGCGGGATGGTTTCGCCGCCGACCGGATGAGTACGGCCGGCTGTTGTCGATCGAAGCGGCGCGCGAAGCATGCGCCCGATTCATGCCAAAGCAGGCCCGAATTGCTTGACCGCGCCTTGGCGCGACTCTTAGCATAAAAGAGGACTTGTATGAAAGGTGCGGCCATGAACCGACGTGCACTGCTCGTTGCGGCGTTCTGTTCAACGATGCTATGGGAGTTCGCTAACTTGCAGGGAGCTCCTCCTTCGGCGACGGGCATGCCGGCTGGCACACGCTGGACTTATTCACCGAATTTCTATCGACCAAGTTATTCGGGACTTGGCTACGGCTCGGGCACCATGGGCTACGGTTACCAATCCAACGGATACGGTATCGGCTATCCGTACAGCGCATGGCACGGCTCGTACTACCAGCCGTGGAACGGTTACTACGGCAGCACGCTAGGCTTGGGCAGCGATTACGGCAGCGGCCCGTACCTGTTCAACAGCTACCTAGGTTATGGCGGCTACGGTTACCGCGGCAGCTACTTTCAAAATTTTGCGTGGTGAACAAAAAGCAGTTGGCGATGAGCGATCCGCGGTTGGCCAGCAACGGTTGGCTCGCCTGCCAATTGCTTGCTCTTGCTCACCGCATTGTGCCCACGAAGAAGCTGAAGTTCTGAATGTGGTCGCCTGGCATCCAGTTGACGGGCACCGCGAAGTCGAGTGCGATCGGCGCTGGTCCCATCGCCGGGATGGTGATGCGTAGGCCGACGCCTGGCGCGATGCGGAAATCTTGCCACTTCATTTCGGTGACCGGCTCGACGGTGCCGAAGTCGGTGAACACCACCATGCGCAGCATGTCGTCGGCGGTAATCGGGAACATGTACTCGGCGGTATTCAAGAATTCGAACGCACCACCGACCTGCACGTTCATGCTCAACGGCGAAGCCCCGCGAAAGTAAAAACCGCGCAAGGTCTGGTAACCGCCGGCAAAGAAGTTCTCAAAGATCGGTGTGTTCGTACTGGTAAAACCAGTCGTGTTCATCAACGTCAGTGTGTGGCGTCCCGAACGGTCGGGACGTTCCCGAACCAGGAAGTGCTGACGCGCATCGATGGTGCCGCGCGAATAGTTGTATTGTCCGAACGCTTGTTCGTACGCGAGGTCAATATAGTGTCCTTGCGTCGGCAAGAACGGGCTATCGCGCGTGTCGTGAATCAGGTCAAACTTCCCGGTGAATAGGTCACTGCTTCCCAAGGCGGCGGTCAATTGCGGCGGCGAGGGAACCGTGGGGTTGTAGATCACGACATTTTCGCCGCGCAGGGCGAACTGCCCCTGCAAGTCGGGAGTGAATTGGTAACCGAAGCCGATGCGGCCGCCGCCGCGCTGCTCGGTCCAGTCTTGGAAGTAACGATTGAAAAACGAGCCACTGATTGAGAAGCTCACCAGGGTGTCGAGGAAGTATGGCTCGCGGAAGGTTGCCGAGTACTGCGATACCTGCGTACCGGGAACGGCTTGGATGCGGAACTGTTGTCCGCCACCGCGCCATGCCGTGCCGTTGCGGATTTCTTCCCAACTGGTGGGGATGCGTTTCCAGTCGAAGTTCTGCTCTTCGACGACGACTTGGCCGACAAGACCCGAGCTGGAGTTCACACCTACACCGAGCATCAGGCGCCCGGTTTGCGTCTCGGTCACTTGCGCAGTTACCGGAATCTCGAGCGTCGGCTCCTCATCGCTGAGCGTGAACGGCGGCGGCGCCAACGGACCAGCGGCACCAGGCGCAAGCCCGGGTAATGTTCCCGGCGGCGTACCGGCGGCAGGAGCTCCGGTCCCAGGAACCAGTTGCTCGGGCGAATCGTATCCGCCGGGAATTTGTCCAGGCTGCGGCATTACGCCGCTGTACGGACTCGCGGCTGGCGGCTGATACGTCGGCTGGCCATACACCGGCTGCGGCGGCACGTACTGGCCCTGCGGCGCCGACGGCGGAATATATTGAGCTTGGAGCACAGGGTTCGCAGCGCTCGGTGCCGCGTCGGGATTCGTTCGCCCCAACGGCACCTGGCCGACTGCTTGAACCGGCCCCTGGACCGGAACGGCAGGCGATTGCGCCTGGGCAGCGTAAGCTGTCGGCGTGCTGCTGTAAGCAGGAGCGGGGTTGTAACCGGGACCCGCACCCAGCGGCGGTCGATTGCCGTACGCAGCGGGCACGTTGTTGTAAGCGGCCGGGGGCGGACTGCTACCGTATGGCGGCGCGGCAGCCGGGGCCGCAGGTTGAGCCTGAGGCGGATAGCGCGGAATCTCGTCGAGCCCGCCAGGGCTTTGGGCGCGAACCACCGGTTGCTGCCTGGGCGCAAGACCCGGCGCTGCGGCGGCGATTGGCTCGTCGACGAACTGTCCAAAGACGACGACGTTAATTGCCTGGTCCGTCTCCCCCGGTCCGGGACGCCATTGGCCGTACTCGTTTACATCGTCCGGGCTTTGCCCGCGCAAGGTGTTGCCCAATCCGCCGCGTGCGGTGCCAGTGCGTGGCGGCCCGCCGCCAGGCCCACCGCCGCCTCCAGGACCGCCACGACGGCCACCGCCGCCACCATCGGGCGGTTGGTCCTCGTCGTCGAGTTCGGGGCGTCCCCAAACGAGCTTCGGCTCAATTCCTTCGGCCGGCTTATTCTGAAACAGGCCCGAGCCCTTGAGGCGGCGTTCACTGTCGCGCAGCTCGCGAATGTCGGCAATCTGTCCCGGCCGAACCGAGATTCGGTTCATTACTGTATGGCGGCGCGTGCGAGGATTGTCGCCTGCGATTCGCACGTCCACGCGGCCAATGCGGTATCGACTGCCTTCCTGAATGTGGAACACCAGGTCCAGTTTTCCCGGCTCCTCTTCAAACCGCAGGTCGGGTTGCACGTCGGCAAAAATGTATCCCACGGCGCCGTATTTATCTTGCAGCGCCGTAATATCGGACTTGAGCGTGTGCTGATCGAAGAATTGACCAGCTTTAAGTTTGATCTCCTTTTGGAGGTCGTCGGTGTTGAATTTCGAGTTGCCGACGACGGAAATATCGTTGATCACGTATCGCGGACCTTCGTCGATTACAAAGGTCAGCGTCATCCAGTTCTGCTTTTCGTTGTACTCCAGCTCGCGACCGATGCGCGCCCGGAAGAATCCCAGCCCGCGATAGTACGCCTTGAGCCGATCCACATCCTCGTCGATCTTGTGCCGGTCGACCTCGCCCTTGAACACGAACAGGATCGGAAGCTTCGATTTGATTTGCGTTTTGAGACGTGCATCCGACGCGATCTCGTTCCCGACGAAATCGATTTTCCAAACGCGCTCTTTTTGACCTTCGTTGATCACGAACACTGCGCCCCGGTCGCCGGGCTTGTCGCCTTCGAGAATCGTGATGCGAACACGGCCGTATCCCTTCGACTGATACCATTCCTCGAGCTTGCGTTTGCCTTCGGTGACCATGTAAGGGTCGGCCGAGTCGCCCGGTTTCAGGTTCGTTTGCTTGTCGAGGTGCCGTTTCTTGACGTTCGACCCGACGTAGCGGACGTAACGCAGTGTCGGACGTTCGACGACTTCGTAGATCACGATGATGCCGCCGCCGGGAGCGCGCTGGAACTTCGTATCGACCGTGACAAACATTCGCGACTTGATTAGCCGGCGGACGTCGTCCTCAATGCTCTCTGCGTCGAACTTTCGGCCCGCACGCGTTTTGATGTGCGGCGTGATGCGCTGCAGTGAGATTGCCTGGTTTCCGAAAACACGCACGTCGACGATGCTCTCTTCACCCGTGGGCGCTTCGACCTTTTCGCCCGGCTGCCGAACGGCCGGAGGCGGCGATGCCGGTTGAGCGCTCGCCGCGGGCAACGGAACGATCGACGGGGGTTGCGGCGCTCCCTGCGCAGGCGCCAGTTGTGGCAACTGCCGGGCCGGCGTTCCAGGCGGCGGCTGCGGAAGTGTCTCGGGCCACGGAGTCCCCGGTCCCGCGGCAGGCGGCGCACTCTGCGGGATCGTCTGACCAAACGTAGCTGAGCCCGAGCAAATCGCGATCGCCAGCGCAAACGACGCGCGCACCAGCCAATCGGTGATCAAATGACCAACGGCCATCAACGAACGATCCAGTTTGACGACAAGACAAGAACTCAGAATGGCTCGACGCTTGGAATGCAAGCGGCGACAGGCGACTGCGGAAGACGGGAGGAGCTAACGGAAGGGTTACCGTGCAGGCGCGGTAGAAATACCCTAACGCGCCTTCAGCGACAAGCCGAATTGGCTAAAGAAACGAGCCGAGAAGACCGACGCCGGCGGCGGTTGGACGAATGACAGCCCTTTGACGCTACTTTACAGCCTCTGCTGCTGCCAGCAGCCGTGCTAGCTGAAGTCGTAGTCAGTGCGCGCGAGGTTCTCAAAGCGCGTATAGTCGGCGGCCCACGCGACCTTTACTTCCCCAACCGGGCCGTTGCGCTGCTTGGCCAGGATGATGTCGGCCTGACCGGCGACTCGCTGGCGCTCTTCGTCGTTCGTGCAGTAGTATTCGTCGCGATGGACGAACATCACAACGTCGGCGTCCTGCTCAATGGCGCCCGACTCGCGCAAGTGACTCAGTCGTGGCCGGTTATCGCGCGAGACCTCCGCCTGCCGGTTAAGCTGCGCCAAACAGAGCACCGGCACCTTCAGCTCACGCGCCATGCCTTTCAATCGTCGGGCGATCCGGGCGACTTGCTCTTGGCGGGGGTCCTTGGCGTTGTCGGGTTCGATGAGTTGCAGGTAATCAATGACGATCAACGCCAGTTTTTCGCGGCGTTTTAGACGTCGCGCGGTGGCGGCGATCTCGGTCATCGTCCGGCTGGGAGTGTCGTCGATAAACAGCGGCGATTGGCTCATTTTGCCCGCCGTCTCTACCAGGCGCTTGCGGTCGACCGGCTGAATGAAGCCGTTACGAAGCTTATGGCCGTTGATCCGACCATGCGAGCACAGCATGCGTTCGGCCAATTCCAGCCGGGACATTTCCAGGCTGACAAACAGCGTGGTCTGCCCCTGGTTGATCGCCACGTGATCGGCAATATTCGACGCCAGCGCCGTTTTGCCCATACTGGGCCGGGCGGCCAGGATGACAAGTTCCGACGGATGCAGGCCACCGGTCATCGCATCCAAGTCGGTAAACCCGGTGCTCATGCCGCCGATGCCGCCCCCTTTCATTAGCCTGGCATCGATGCGCTCGAGCGCTTCGTGCAACACATCCTGCATTGCCACGAGGTCGCCGGTCCCTTTGTCTTCCAAAATTCCGAAGATCTTTTGTTCGGCGCTGCTCAGCAATTCGCGCGCGTCCAGCGATTGATCGTAGGCGTCGCGCAAGATGTCCGTGCTGGCGCGGATCAACGAACGCAAGGTGGCCTTGCTGCGCACGATCTCGGCGTAGTACACGGCGTTGGCCGCGGTCGGAACGGCCTCGAGCACCTCGGTCAGAAAGGGCAAGCCGCCGATGATGTCGAACTCGCCGTGCTTTTTCAGCCGTTCGACCAGCAGCGTGGCGTCGACGCATGCACTTTCGTTGTGCATGGCCAACATCTGGCTGTAAAGCGTTTGATGTGCCGGGAGATAGAAGTCGTGGTGCGTCAGGATCAACGCGACTTCGTCGCAGACGGTCGGCTCGAGCAACATGCTACCCAGCACGCCGCGCTCCGCATCAAGATTCTGTGGCGGCAGCCGATCGAGCACCTCGGATGAGGGTCGTGGGGGAGATTTGCGCCCCTCAGGCCGATCGAGCGTGGCCATGCGCGTTCCTCCCTGACGGATGCAAAAAAGGCCAAAGCCAAAGGCGGAACAGTGCAGCAGCCTTCGCTCCGCTCGCGGCTTTCCGCTTCGTCTAGCCCTTCGACGGCGCGGCCTCGTCGGTCACCGTCGGCACGACCCACACCTTTAATTCGGCGTCGATCTCGTGACCCAAGTGAATAAGCACCGTATACAGGCCAAGTTCCTTCAGCGGGCCCTTCAGACGCACCTGGTCGGCCGTGATCGTCACTTCGCTGCGCTTCAGCGCGTTGACGATATCGTTGGCGCCAACCGAGCCATAGAGATGGCCTTCATCGTTGGCATTGGCCTCGATCGTGATGCTCAGGCGACCCAAATCCTCGGCCTGGGTGCGCAAACCGGCGAGGCGGGCGTTCTGAATCTCTTGCAACCGAGCGCGGTGCTTTTCAACCATCCGCTTGTGATGCTCGGTGGCGATCGTCGCCAGCCCCTGCGGCAGCAGATAATTCATCGCATAGCCGGGGCGAACACTAACAACATCGCCTTGCTTGCCTAGGTGATCGACCGACTGGATCAACAACAACTCGATGCCACCGTTCGGGGCCTTAGGCAAGCGCTTGGGGCGAGCGTTGCGGGCTTGTGTCTTTGGCATGGTAACCTCGGAGCCTTCTTTGAATTGGTCTTGCCCAGGCGACTTGCCGAGGGCTAGCAAATGGGGTGTGTTGTTTGGACTAAAATGGAATGTCATCGGCGGGAGGACGCGAACCCGCCGACGCCTTCGGGGCGCTGTAACCTTCGTCGGCGTACTCGTCGTCGCGAGGGGACGAACCGCCACGTCCGCGGCTTTCGCCGCCGCCAGGAGCGCCGCCACCGCCGCCTTTGCCGCCCAGCATTTGCATCAACTCGCCAACCACCTTCAGCTTCGACCTCTTCTGTCCGTCCTTTTCCCAGGTGTCGAGCTTCAGTCGGCCTTCAATCAGTACGGACGAGCCTTTTTTCAGGTATTCGCCGGCCACTTCAGCCGTTCGGCCCCAGAGCGTGACGTCAACGAACGTGGTCTCCTCGATCCATTCACCGTTGGCGTTCTTACGCCGGTCGTTGACTGCCAAACCGATGTCGCAGACCGCCAGGCTGCTGGTCGTGTAACGAATCTCGGGATCGCGCGTCAGATTGCCGACGAGAACAACTCGATTGAAGCTGGCCATAGGTCTCTTCGCTCCGACGCTGAATTTCGACGCACAGTCTGGGTGAACAAATGTATGCCGTCAAACATAACAAATTCAGCTAGCGACGGCAAAGATCGGCCGGCTTGCCGGTCGCGCGGCGCAGATCGAGCTACTCAACGTCGTTGCCGAGATCGGGAATGTCTTCGCCGGCGCCGGCGGGGACCGCCGCAACGACCGGCTCTGGCCTTCGCACCTTCGTCGCCTCGGCCGGCCCGGCCTTGGCATGGGCCACCAGCGTGTCGATCAACCGCGAATCGACCTTAAGCACCAGCGAACGCAAAACATTCTCGTTCAGATGGGTTTCGCGATTCAGCGTGGCCAGCTCCTTACTGTCCATCCGGAAATACGTAAGCCAGTACGTTCCCTTGCGCTGGCCGTTGATCGGATACGCCAGGCGTCGCTCTTCCCATAGGCGGCTGACAAGAATCGTTCCGCCGCGCTTGGTGATCAGATCGGAGATCTGGTTAGCCAATCCGCCGGGATCGCGCCCGTAGCGGTTGGAATCGATGATGAACATCCCCTCGTACGCGTTCTCGGCCACAGCAAGGCTCCTTGGTAGCAACGAGTCGTCAGCAATTAGCAATCAGCCGGCTAACTTCTAACGGCTCCTAATTAAATCGATTCATCGCCGTGGCGATTCCCTGGCGGGCCCAAACGCTGGCGGCGTCGGCGGCCGTCGGTATCGTCACGTCGATCGTGGTTCGGTCCTCGGCACTGAAACGCCCCAACACAAAATCGGCTGCGTTCCATCCAGCGGGCAACGGACCGATGCCAATCCGCAATCGGGCGACCTGGTCGGTGCCCAACACGCGAATCACATCGTCAAGGCCGTTTTGCCCTCCCGATGAGCCTTGCCCTCGCAACCGCAGCTTGCCGCACGGCAGGGCAAAGTCATCGCAAATCACCAATATGTCTTCGTTCGTTAGTTTGTAAAAACTGCGGGCCAGCCCCACGCTCGTGCCACTGCGATTCATGTATGTTTGCGGCGCCAACAAGATCGCCCGTTCGCCATCCACGATCGCATCGATCACCTCGGCTTGAAAACTTGCCTTCGTTTGCGATGCTCCAGCCCGCCGCGCCAACTCGGCCAATACCTCGAAACCAACATTGTGTCGCGTTCCCTGGTATTTGCGGCCTGGATTGCCGAGGCCGACGATCAACTTCATCGCCGCACCTCAAGCGTACACTACTCCTCCTCTTCACTCGCCTCGCCAGCCTTGCGACCAATGACCTCAGGCTCGGCACCCTCAGCCACCGCGGTCGGCTCCTCTTCTTCAGCCGCCGGACGCGAGCAGTTGACGACGATTTCCTCGGCGTCGTCCAGCAAGTTCACTCCCGGCGGGAGCTCGATATCTTTGGCTGCCAGCGAGCCATCGAGCATCAACGCCCCGACACGCAAGAACAATTTCTCGGGAATTTCGATCGCCAAACAGTCGATCTCGACGTCGTGCATTACTTGCTCGAGCACACCACCGTCCTTAACGCCGGGGGCGGCACCTTTCAGCTCGACGGTGACGCGCAACTGGACGCGCTCGTCGGCGCTCACGCGCGTCAGGTCGAGGTGCAGCACCTCGAGCCCGAACGGGTCCCATTGCAGCTCGCGGACGAATGCCTTCTCTTTGACCGCGCCATCAAGATCAACCACTCGCGCGCCGTGTCGAACCATCGCGCGCACCTGGTCGCTGGGCACCGTCAGATAGATATTTTGCTCGCCGTGACCGTACAGGTTGGCGGGAATGACCCCGTTCAGGCGCAACCGCTTCGCGTGGCGTTTGCCCTTGGGGTCGCGACGTTCGACAGTCAATACTTCAGCCATGGCAATACTTTCGGTTACAAGACATCGCCCGGTCTGGCGAGCGAGAAGCTCATCATTGTGCCGGAAGCTGGCGGTTTTGCAAGGGAGCCGAGAGCAAGAAAATGCGATAACATAGGTTCCGTAAACCCGTCAATCGCCCCCGACTACGCCGCCCATGCGACCGCACTTCCTTCGATACGTTTGCCTTTGTTTGGCGACTGCTGCAGCCTGCCGTGTACTCGCCGGGCCGCTGTCGTCGGCTGCACGGCCGAATGTGCTGTTTATCATGGCCGATCAGCATCGGCACGACTGCCTGGGGGCAGCCGGAAACTCGTTGATTCGGACCCCGGCGCTCGATCGCCTGGCCGCCGACGGGGCGCTGTTTACTCATGCCTTTGTTCAAGCGCCGGTCTGCGTCCCATCGCGGGCCAGCTTCTTTACCGGCCGATATCCCCACTCGCATAAAAATCGGGTGAATTACACGCCGATCGCCGCGACCGAGCGTTTGATGCCCGCCTTATTCCAGCAGGCAGGCTACCGGACCGCACTCATCGGCAAGACGCACATCTACTACGACTACCCGCCGACGGCCGAGGCAGCCCGCCGCACAGGGTTTGAGATCGTTGATTTGCACGATGGCGTGGGACCGACCGACAAATACTCAGCTTACGTCGCCTGGCGCAATGCGAACGATCCGAAGGCGTCGGTGACGAACTACCGGGCCTATGCGAAGAATGTCGAGCCGGGCCAAAATCCGTTTCGTTCGGTGATCAGCGACCCGTTTACCGATACTACCTGGACCGGCATGCGGACGCGCGACCACCTGAACGCGCTGTCCAAGAGCGATCAACCGTTTTTCATCTTCTCGTCGTTCTGGAAGCCGCACTCACCGTACGAGGTGCCCGAACCGTACGACCGGATGTACGACGAGGTGCAAATTCCACTACCGCGCCACACGACGCTGGCCGAGATCGAGCGCCTGCCGAAGCCGCTGCAAAAGCTCATCCTGCGAAGCAAGCCCGAATATGAAACATCAGCTGAGGAACTCGAATGGATCTACCGCAGCTATTACGCCGCGGTGAGCCATGTCGATCGCGAAGTTGGTCGCATCGTCGGTGAACTCGAGAAGCTTGGCATCGCCGATAACACGATCGTGGTTTACAGCTCTGACCACGGCGACCAACTGCTCGAACACGGCCTGCAGGGAAAGAACACTTTTTTCGAGTCGTCTGTCCGAGTGCCGTTCATTGTGCGGTATCCGAAGCACTTCAAGCCGGGGCGCTACGACGAACTGATCGAAACGATCGACCTGTTGCCAACACTGTTTGAAGCGTGCGAGATTCCGCTGCCGCCAGGCGTGCAGGGGCGTAGCTTTGTGCCGCTCGTCGGCACCGGCGATCGCGCTTACGAGCCACGCGACGCGGTGTTCGCTGAAAACATCATTCCCGAAGTGATTACCGGCGGCAAAATGCAAATGTCGTACGAACCGGGCCGCGGCGTGGCGGGCATTCGCCATCCCGACGCGAAGATGGTTCGTACCGATCGCTGGAAATTCAACTACTACGCCGACGGCGAACACGAGCTCTACGATTTGAAAAATGACCCCGATGAATTAATCAATCTCGCCGCCAACCCCAATCACACCGCAGTCATCGCTGAAATGAAGGATCGATTACTGCGTTGGCTCATCACGGCCGACGAAACCGATCAGATCGCACCGCGCTGGCTGGTGCCGTAAGGTTGCTTAGCGAGTGGCCATTAGCCAATCCATCACGTATGGAAGAAACACAATCAGCCCAATCGCCGCCGCGCCGATCGCGCTGATCAACACGCCGCCAGCCGCTACATCCTTGGCCTGCTCAACCATCGGATGAAAGTCCGGGCTAGCCGCATCACAGAGAAACTCGAACGCGGTGTTTAGCGCCTCGGCCGTCCATACGGCAACGATCGAGGCGATGATCCAGCACCACTGGCCAGCCTGGATTTGCAACACAAATCCGAGCGCCAGTACAACGAACGTGACCGCGGCATGCAGCCACGCATTGTGCTGCGAGCGCAACATCAAGCCGAGCCCGCGCCCGGCATAGACAAAGCTGCGCAACCGCGCTGCGACCGTGAACCGCTGCGGGTCGTTCACGATTCCCTCATGGCGATCTACTGAAAGTACCGCACGGCGTTCTGAAAAACCCGCAAGCCGTCGCCCGGTCCAACACCCGGCTGGCGCGTCCAACGCGGATGTTGCGTGTGATCGATGTGCCGCTCAGGGTGCGGCATGAGCCCAAAAATCCGCCCCGTCGGGTCGCACATCCCCGCCACGTCCGCTTGCGAGCCGTTCGGATTCTCGGGAAAAGCGAGCGCATGACTCGTGCCATCGGCTGCGGCGTATTTCAGGCAAAGTTGCCCGCCCCGATCCAAGTTTTGCAGCATTTCGGCCGAGCGGGAAACAAATCTGCCTTCGCCGTGGGCGATTGGCAAATACATCTTCTCGATGCCATTAAGAAACACGCAACGGTCGCTTGCGCGCTGTAAACAGATCCAGCGCGCTTCGAAATGTCCGCTGTGGTTGTTGGTGAGCGTCGCCGGCGGATGTTCGCCTTGCGCCGCCCCGTTGAATAACAATCCCGATTGCATCAGCACCTGAAAGCCGTTGCAGATGCCAAGCACCAACTTTCCGGCCGCATGGAATTCGCGCAACCGGTCGCCTAAGTGCAATCGTAATTGCGCGCCAAGAATGCGACCCGCGGCCAGGTCGTCGCCGTAGCTGAAGCCGCCGGGCAAACAGAGAATTTGGAATTGCTCGAAGACACGAGGATTTTCGAGCACACGATTCACGTGCAACGACTCGACCGCAGCTCCTGCTTGTTCGAACGCGAACGCGCTCTCCACATCGCAGTTGGTTCCAGGAGCACGCAGCACGAGAACACGTGGAAGCATCGGAGCAGGCCGGAGATTCGGGATTCGGGATACGGACAAACGGAAATTGTCTCCGAAATCGGAAAAACCTCAACCCGGCAACCGTCCTCTGCGTGCTGTCGCCTTCTGATCACTACTCCTCGGATGTGGGCACACAAAAGCGTTCCCGAGTTCGTAGAACCGCCAGGGCAGGTCGCGGGCTTGCGAGATACCGATTCGCGGAGTGGTCGCGATCCGGGGCGAGTCTTCGCGGGCAAAAACCTTGAACTTCCCGCCGATTGGCAAACCGTTGAAGCTAAGGTCGATGCCGAACGCCTGGCACAGCCGCCCTGGCCCCGTGGCGAGCTTGCGAACGTCCTTCGTCTTCCGTCGCTCGAGCATCCGCTCGACGCCTCGCAACGGTTCGGCGGCCCGAATCAGGATCGCTCCCGGGGCGCTTGCGTCGGTCGTAAAGTTCAAGCAGTAGTACATGCCATAGATGAAGTACACGTAAAGGTGGCCGTGGGTTTCGCGCATGTGAATCGCTTGGTTGCGTCGCGTGACGTAGTGGCTGGCGGCGTCGGTCGTGTAGGCTTCCGTCTCGACGATCCGGCCGGCGCAACGGCCGACCGACATGACCGTACCAATCAAGTCACGCGCCACCGTGAGCGTGTCTCGCGCAAAAAAGTCTTTCTCGAGCGGGGTCATGACGATATTCTTCGCCACCGTCAAGCAGGCTGACAAGGGGTTGGCCTGCGCGACCATGCCGCGCTAAACTACAACACCATGCCAGACAGCGCATCGCTCACTGCCGGATCTTTGCGGGTGCTCTTTGAGCGCCAGGGAGATCGCTGGTCGCACTCAGTCGAAGCCCTGGACGACGATGCCTGGGTGACGGTGCTTGAAAGCGTCGAAGGAACGCCCAGCGACCCGTGGCCCCCCAGTCCACCGCTGCAGCAATTGCACATTGAATCGCGCGACGGCCACGATGTGCTGCTACTGTTGGGTATGGCCGGGCAAAGCCATTGGTCGTTGGCCGTCACCGCCGAGCGAGAAGCGTTGGTCTTCGACGTTGCCTGCCGATGCCGCGCCATGCCCGAGCAAGTGGGCAGTGCGTATCACCAGCCGACGACCGAGCCCGACGTGGTCGTCGAAGTCGATTCGGAAGCGGGCTCAGCGAACTGCGTCGAGTTTCCGCTGCAAGAGTCGATGCGCATCGAAGCGAACCTGACCGCGGTCGAGCCGCCGACCACGGTTCGCTGGCGTTACACGATCTCGCGCTAAATGTTAGGCAATCTGTCCAAGGCAAGCGGGTACGGCCCCGGTGGCACGGTCCGCGGCATTGACTCAGCGCTTTTTGAACATCGTGCCGCGGAAGTACAGGTGATCGGGCTTGCTCGGATCGTCGCCCGTGGTGAATGGGAATACCAAACCGCGAATCGTTTGACCACCGCCGGTGAGCGTCATCGTCCAACCGCCATCCCACTGCCAAGTGCCGTTGATCGCTCCCGAGCTGCTCAACCCTTCGGCAAAGTTGTCGCCGCGAGCGAAACCTTGCGACTCCCAGGTCGCACTGCCATCCGGACGCACTTCAAGGGTGCGGGCATTGCTGACACGGTTACCGTCGTGGCTGACCGACTCGCCTCCTTCGTAGCTGCCGACGAGCATCTGCTTGTCAGTCACCGGGACGATCGGCGTGAAGATTCCCAAGTCCCACATGAACACATTCGGGTTCTGATCGCGCTCGATGTCGCTGGCGGACGTTTTGCCGTCGGCCCAGCGGATGGTCAGCGTACTGCCCGCGAACTGAAAAGTTCCCTTGGGGCCTCGGTGAGCAGCAAGGTCGGCGGGCGAAAGTCCTTCGAGCAGGTTCTGATAAACTTGCCCATCGGGCGCGAAGTACCATGCGGCTTTCTCGAGCGTGCCGCCGCTCCAATAGCGTGTCATGAAGTACGAACCGACCGGCCCATTGGCGGTGAGCTTCGGTGCCGATACCGCGTCTTGTGCATGGGCATGGCAGCCCATCGCGGTTAGCAGCATTCCCAGTGCAATTGAACACAATGTCTTGGTTAGCATCGAGCGATACCCCTGGTGTCGGTAGTTCAGTGCCGTTCCGTATCCGGCGACCGCCGGGAGAGCGTTTGCACACCGCGTCAGGCTCCCGCTCAACCCAACTCGGCCAGCGTCCCTGTGCTCGCTTCGTTGAAATGATCGAGCTCACAGCCGAACTTCTGGGCCAGCGTCAGGTGCAAATTCGCCAGCGGGGAGTGCTCGGCAAGCATAACATGCTCGCCGGGTCGAAGCACGCCGCTGCCTCTGCCCGCGAGAACAATCGGCAAATTCTCGCGGATATGACCGTTACCGTCCTTCATTTCGGAACCATATAGAACTACCGTGTGATCCTGGAGGCTGCCATCCCCTTCGTCGATCGCCTTCATGCGATCGAGCAAGTACGCGAACTGCTCGATATACCAGCGGCTAACGATCGTGTACTCGCGCACCGCATCAGCCTGGTGCTTGTGATGCGACATGCCGTGATGATCGCTGCTCACGCCATCCAAAAAGCTGAAGTTTTGCCGACTAAATCCGTGCGCCGTCATCAAGGTGCCGACTCGCGTCGTGTCAGTCCAGAAGGCCAGCACTAAGAGGTCGATCATCAAGCGCAGGTGTTCGTCGCGGCGTGCGGGAATACCATCGGCGGGATTAACAAATTGTTCCGGCTGCGGAGGCGTTCGAGCGGCTGCAGAATACGCGAAAATTTTTAATCGCGTCCCGCGCCGGTCACGTCCCACGCTTTGGGATAAACGCCATTGGGCTGAAAGATGCAAGCCAGCCGAGTGGGCGCCGAATTAGCTGACGCCGCGCGAACTGGCTTCCGCATGATGTCGAGCAGCAGCAGCGCAGGCTCGCCCCCACGCCTCGCAAGAAAGTCCGACGCGGCACGCGCAACGAATTCAACATGGCTCGCTCCTCGAATGCCAAGCTGCCAAGCCCCACGTGCCGGCGTGAGGCCCTGCAGGGGCTGCTCTCGAAGACCCAGGATCGGGCGCGGATTCGAGCCAATTTAGCGACGCTTTGAGGCCGCGAAATTTCGTCTCCTCGTTAATGCACCCAAATCTGTCGGTCGCTAGCGTCCATTTCGGCCTCCCAGGCAGCTAGCCGGCTGCGCAGGTCGCGTAGGACCTGCGGTTGATGGATGCCCATATTCCGTCGCTCGCTGACATCCGAATCGAGATCGTACAGGAACTCGAGGTAGCCTCCATCGATGACATATTTCCATGCGCCGTGACGGACCGCCTTCTGTTGACGCCCGGCTCGGTTCACTCGCCAGTAAAGTGTTCGCTCATTCATCGGCGATTCGCCAGTGAGGAACGGTATCAGATCGATGCCATCCAGCGGCCGATCGACGCGAGGTTTCGCGCCCGCCGCAGCCAGAAACGTCGCCGTTAGGTCCATCGTGATTCCTGGCTGGCGGCTCGTTTGCCCCGCTTCAACTCGGGCCGGCCAGCGCATCACGCAGGGCACGCGAATTCCCCCCTCCCATAGCGATTGTTTGCCGTTGAACAGCGGCGCGTTATCGGAGAAATGCGCACCACCATTGTCGCTCGACAACACGATCAGCGTGTTCTCAGCAAGGCCACGGCGGACAAGTTCCGCCTGGATCATGCCGACCCCCTCATCGATTTTTTCGAGCATGGCAGCGTAGTCGCGCCGGCTGCCGTCGTTCATGTGCTCCTTCGATACCGCAGGATCGGGGCGCCCCGGCGGTTGATACGGCGCATGGACCGCCTGGTGCGGCAGATACAAAAAGAACGGCTCCGCGGCATGATCCGCAATGAATTGCACGGCGTGCTCATTCAGTAGATCCGTCAAGTAACCCTTGGCTTCGACCGGCCTCAAACCGTCGCGTAACTCGTACGTGCCGTCAAAGTAGCGATAGCGAAAGTAATCGGCATGTCCTAACAGCGTACCGAAGTACGTATCGAAACCGCGATGTATGGGGTTGTACTCGTCGCGGTAGCCAAGGTGCCATTTGCCGAACGCTCCGGTCGCGTAGCCCACTTGCTTTAGATAATCGGCAATCGTCACCTGGTCGAGCGGCAACCCTAGAGCGTGCATATCGGGCTCGTCCACCCAGCGGCCATCGATACGGCGTTGCTGCTGTGCCGTGTAGCCAAATGCCCATTCCAGACCGACGCGCTGCTGCCAGCGACCCGTGATGAACGCGCAGCGTGTTGGTGTGCAGACCGGCGCATTGGCATAGAAATCGGTCAACCGCACTCCTTCGCCCGCCAGACGGTCAATGTTTGGCGTCTGGATGTCGGTCCCGCCATAGCAGCCGAGGTCCCCATAGCCCATGTCGTCCACAAGGATGAAGACAATATTCGGCCGTCGCAATGCTGTGGCACCATCGCCGGCCAGGCTGCGAGTCACCGAGCCGACGACGACAGCAAAACTGATAGTGCCTGCAATCAGGCAACTGAAAGCATTCATGAGCGGCATCGGTCAAACCTCAATGCGACGGCGACAACGATTCGTCTTGTGTTGCCAATATCCATAGCCAGGGAATGTTGGTCAAATTCTCGACATGGTCGGTCCGCTGCGCTTATTATCACAAACGCACAATTCGCGCACGCACACGCTCTGCCTTTTAGGAACCCGACGATGAATCGCATCCTTTTGGTCTCGCTTGTCGCCGCAGTGCTGCCGACGCCAGTGTCGGCGAGCGATGCTTCGTTTACCACGGTCGATGGCTGGCTGAAACCCGCCGCGGAGATGCAGACGATCGGCCCCTCGCACGGCGACGTCGCCGTGAGCGGCGATGGTGACGTGTACGTCAGCGTACTTTCGGGCCCGCGTGGCGGCATTCAAGTGTTTGGACCCGACGGCAAATACAAGCGGAATGTGAAAGACGCGCCGAACGACTTTCACGGCTTCGTGATTCGCAAGCGCCCCGAGGGCGAATTCATCTTCGGCGCGCGGCTTGGCGGTCAAACCATTGTGAAGATGCAACTCGACGGCACCGTACTGATGACCATCGAAGGAGCCGCGATCCCCGAAGAGTATCGCGGCAAGCAGAAAGACAAGCCCGCGCTGCGATTGACGGCGCTCGACGTCGCACCAGACGGCAGGATTTTTGTTGTCGACGGCTACGGCACCGACTTCATCCATGTGTTCAGCCCCGAGGGCAACTATCAAAAGAGCTTCGGCGGCAAGGCGGCTCCCTACGGCTTCAAGACCAATCACAAGATCGCCATCGACACGCGATACGATCCGCCGCGCATTTTCTGCTGTGATCGCGAGAATCGACGCGGCGTGCAACTATCGCTCGATGGCGAAATCCTGGCGGTGATCCCGAACCTGAAACGCCCCGCGGCGGTCGCGCTATTTGGCGACTGGGCCGCTGTAGCCGAAATCGAAGGTCGGCTGAGCCTGCTCGATAAAGATGGCAACACCGTGAAGACGCTGGGGGAAAATACGGTGCCGAATCAGACGGCCACAAACAAAGTGCCGCCGACCGACTGGCGTCCTGGAATTCTCACTGCGCCCCATGGAGTGGCGTTCGACCGGAACGGCGACATTTTTGTCACCGAGTTCAACATGTTCGGCCGCGTGCTGCGCTACGATCGCGACAGCAGCGGACAATAGGCGTCACGACGGAAATGAGCAGACCGCTACGTCGCAGTCTGGCACATTCTAAGTTTGCCAAGCGCTCGTGCGTGGCCAGCATAGATAAACCGCCAGTGCTCGTGCGAGCACCTTATCGATCATCGGGATAGCAACTTCACGCGCTAATTCGTCCAGCAGTGTGCGCCGGTTTCGATCACCGCACCTTGCTCGCGATGCTGTCGCATCGCAGAATGCGCAGCGGTCGCTAGGAAACTCACGCCGTGGAGTTCCGGCCAGCTTGGTGGATTCTGCTCACAGCAAAACCGCGTTTTCGTGGACGGTGTGGTCATCGAAGGGCACGGCAGCCTGGATGTGCAATATCTCACGGGCAAGCCGTACCGAGCGCCCAAGGCGGCCGGCGCCGACGTGCTCATCGGATCGATGAATGGTCCCTCCGTGTTGATCATTCGTTCGACCCGCTTGGTGATCAACTCGTTCTACGCCCGTATGATGTGAGCCACCGAACTAGACCGACCGCGGATGCGAAGCCTCGGCGCCCAAATAGCCGCACCGTACACGCCGATCGCGCTCGTCTGGGCCGGCCCAGCCGGATGGACGAGCGGCAATGCGACGCGCTACCATGATCATCATGGACAAAACTGGAACTCTCACCTTTGGTCAACCGCGATTGACGGAATAGCTTTGCCTGAACTGCCTCGACTCGGCCGGGGGGCGTTTCGCTCGCCGCCAGCTTAGAACTCGATTCAAACGCGTATGGACCAACTTTCCGTGACGGTGCACTATGAAATTCGATTCGTGCCAAAACGACACACGGTTCAACGCTGCTGAAATCGACGCGCTTCGCGATGAGCTGATTTCGATTCGGGACGATGTCTTGGCGTACGCTGCGAAGCGGCAATCGCTGTTGCAGCCGGTCCACCCCAGATACCAGGACAGTGCACACAACTTGCTGCACTATCTGGCGCTGCGTCGCCACGACCTGAGGCCATTACAGCTTCGGCTCGCGGCATTGGGATTGTCGTCGCTAGGTCGAGCCGAATCGCACGTGCTGGCTACGCTCGACGCGGTGTTGGAGGTGTTGTGCCGCCTCTCGCAGCGGCAAAATTCGTCCGTTACACAGGGTTCCGGACAGGTCGATTTTGTGCGCGGCCAACAATTGCTCGTGGAGCACACCGATCAGCTGTTGGGCTCGCCGGCACGCGAGCGATCAGTGCGGATCATGGTCACCATGCCCGGCGAGGCTGCCGACGACTACACGCTCGTTCGCAACCTGGTCAGCTGCGGCATGGATTGCGCCCGGATCAACTGCGCGCATGACGATCTCGGCACGTGGCAACGCGTGATCGATCATCTGCGCCGCGCTGAAGCCGAGTTGGGACGCTCTTGCCGGCTGGTGATGGACCTGGCTGGCCCCAAGCTGCGAACCGGGCCGATTGTGCCGCGACCGGCCGTCGAACACGTGCGTCCGCGGCGCGACCGATACGGGCGGGTCGTCGCCTCGGCCCGCATCTGGTTGTCGGCCAAGGAATTGGCCCAAGCCGCGCCATCGCCAGCCGACGCGACCTTGCCCGTGCCAGGCGAATGGCTGCAGCGGCTGCATCATGGCGATCGGCTGCACATTACCGACGCACGCGGTGCGCGTCGTAAGCTCAAGATTGTCGATGTCACCGCGGTGGGCTGCTGGGCCGAGGCGAAGAAATCGCTGTATGTAACACCAGGGTTGGTGCTGCAACATCGCCACGGCAACGGAAAGGTCGGCGACTTCCCTCCCAGCGAAAACGCAATCGAGCTGGTCATCGGCGATCATCTTGTGCTGACGCGCGACTTGGCTCCCGGTCGGCCGGCCACCACCGATCGTAGCGGACAAGTGCTGACTTCCGCGATGATCGGCTGCACGATCGGCGAAGTGTTCGACGACGTGCGTCCCAACGAGAGCATCTGGTTTGACGACGGCAAGATCGGCGGTGTGATCGAGCGGGTCGAGCACGACCGGCTGCTGATACGAATCACGCAAGCCTCGCCTGATGGCGCGAAGCTGCGCGCCGACCGCGGCATCAACCTCCCGCAGAGCCGGTTGCGGTTGCCGGCCCTTACGGCCGACGATCTTACCGACCTATCGTTCGTCGCTGAGCATGCCGACGTCGTTGAACTGTCGTTTGCGGGCGGGGCGGCGGATGTCGAGCAGCTCGAAGAGGAGCTTCGCCGGCGCGACTCGCGGCTGCCTGCCATCGTGCTAAAGATCGAGACGCGCCGCGGGTTCGAGAAGTTGCCCGAGATGCTGTTGGCGGCGATGCGCTGGCCTTGCTGCGGCGTGATGATTGCCCGCGGCGACCTGGCCGTGGAATGCGGCTTCGAACGGCTGGCGGAAGTGCAGGAAGAGATCCTCTGGATTTGCGAGGCGGCCCATGTGCCGGTGATTTGGGCGACGCAAGTGCTGGAAACACTCGCGAAGCAAGGGATGCCGTCGCGTGCCGAGATCACCGATGCCGCGATGGGGCACCGCGCTGAATGCGTGATGCTGAACAAGGGGCGGCACGTGCTGGCCGCCGTACAGGTGCTCGACGACATTCTGCGGCGCATGCAGGCGCACCAGGACAAAAAACGCACCATGCTGCGCGAGCTGCGCCTGGCTCATGCCCTGCAAGCCTGATCCGTGTGGCGCGGTTTGGTAGTACAATCGGTCGTGCGCTCGGGATGATCACGAGCACCTTTCGGCACGGAATGATTCAAAACCCGCAAAATATCGATGCCTCCCCGGCCATCGCCCCCCCCGCGCCGTCGGGGACTTCCTCGGCGGCGAGTGTCGACGCGACACCGCGGATGGAACGAACCGACGTCGAATACGCACGCCAGCTCAGTCGCTCGGCCGCACGTCCACCCGCAAGAGTGCCCGGCTACGAACAGGAGGAATTCATCGGCCGCGGAGCGTTCGGCGAAGTATGGAAGGCGGTCGACAGCAACAGCGGGCGCACGGTTGCCATCAAGTTCTACAGCCGTGGCGGGCTCGACTGGTCGCACATGGCACGCGAGGTCGAGAAGCTGCAACACCTGTTCTCCGACCGTTACGTGGTG
>DASZPI010000299.1:0-5191 GCA_035550355.1 Pirellulales bacterium | reverse complement strand
CGTGCAAGGTCTACGTGCGGGCAACCAGTTCAGCATCGTGGCCTACAACTCGAACATTGGTTTCTGGCGCAAGCAGTTGGTGGAAGCGAACACGGCGAACAAGGCCGACGCTGTGAACTGGATCAAGCGTCTGATTGCGGAGGAACAAACCGCCACCTACGACGCGCTGGAAGCCGCGTTCTATTTCAATGCCGAGTCGCTGTACCTGCTGACCGACGGCGATCCCAGCACCGGAAAGATCATCGACAAGGCGCAGATCGTCGACGCGATCACGCGTCAGAACCGAGCACGTCGCGAATCGATCTACACGATCGGCATCGCCCCGGGGCCTGAAGGAGCCGAGTTCGACCAATTCCTTGGCACGCTCGCCAAGCAGAATTTTGGTCTCTACAAGCGAGTTGATCGTTGAGGCGCCAACCGTTGAGCCGCTCGGGCCTGTCGTTGCTCGCTTGGTGCCTTGCGCTCGGATCGCTGGCGGCGCCATGCTCGGCGGAAACCAGCGCCGAGACCCTCGCGGGCATGCGCCAGCGCGTGGCGGCGCTCGAAACGCTCACGGCGGCGCCGGCGGTCCATGCGATCGACCCCGAGCAAGCATCGCCGCGGCGAATCTACTTCGACGCGCTGCCCTATCGCGGCAAGCCGACACGCTGCTTCGCCTGGTTGGGCATTCCGCCGTCGGCCAGCGGCAAACTGCCGGCGATGGTGCTGGTACATGGCGGCGGCGGAACCGCGTTTCGCAAATGGGTTGAAGAGTGGAACGAACATGGTTACGCGGCGATCGCAGTGGCCGTGGAAGGTCAGACCGACGAACCCGACGGTAAAAAGTGGTGGAAGCAGCACGAGTGGGCCGGCCCGATGCGGACCGGCATCTACAACGACTCGGCCGAGCCAATGGAAGATCAATGGATGTATCACGCCGTGGCCGACGTGATCCTGGCCAACTCGCTGCTGCGTTCGCTGCCGCAGGTCGATCCGCAGCGTGTGGGGCTGATGGGCATCTCCTGGGGCGGCATCATCACGTCGACCGTGATCGGCATCGATCGCCGGTTCGCGTTTGCCGTGCCGACCTACGGCTGCGGCGAGTTGACGATCGCCGCCGACCATTTTCGCCAAGGGACCGTCGACAACACGATCTACCGCGAAGTATGGGAGCCGACGCTGCGCTTGCAGCGGGCAACGATGCCGACCTTGTGGCTAACATTTCTGTACGACAAACATTTTCCACTCGATGCACAGCAGCGGTCGTATCGCACGGCGACGGGGCCAAGGATGATTGCCGTCGTGCCTGATCTGCAACACGGCCACGGAGTCGCCTGGAACGCGCCCGACAGCTACGCGTTTGCCGACTTTGTGCTGGCCGACGGCAAGCCGTGGCTGCGCGAGCTGCGCCAATCGCTGGAGAACGGGCGAGCGGCGGTCGAATTCGAGAGCGCCAAGCCGATCGAACGCGCCGTGCTGCTGCACACCACGGACGCCGGCTACACGGGGAACCGCAAGTGGATCGAAACGCCGGCCGAGTTGAAGGCCGACGGGACGACGGTACGCGTCGCCGCCGTGTTGCCCGCGGAAACCACGGCGTACTTTTTCAACGTGCGCTCCGGCCCGTTGACGGCGAGTTCCGAGTACGTTGACCTGGCCGACTAGTGTGCCGAGCGAGTCGCTGGGTGCTAGAACGGCTTGAACGGAGCTCCGCCATGTCTACGCATCTTCATATCTCGCCGACCGCCGACGGGCCGTTTCCCTTCGTGCCGCCGCTGGAATCGGGCGACTGCCTGAGCCGCGACGAGTTCGAACGCCGCTACGAAGCGATGCCGGAACTGAAAAAGGCGGAGTTGATCGAAGGGGTGGTGTACGTGGGGGCACCAGTATCGTTCGCACATGGCGAAGCAGACACCAAGTTATCGCTCGTTTTCGCCACGTATGCGGCTCAGACGCCCGGGGTACAGTGTGCGGGAAACTCGTCCGTACTACTCGACCTGAGAAACGAGTTTCAACCCGACATCCTGCTGCGCATCGCCAACAGTGGCCGCTCGACGCTGACCAGCGGCGAAAAGCCATTCCTGCAAGGCGCTCCGGAATTGGTGGCCGAGGTGGCGCTGACCAGCGCCGGCCGCGATCTGCACTCGAAGCTCGAGGTCTATCGTCGACAGGGCGTGCACGAGTACATCGTGTGGCGCGTGCTCGAACGCGCGATCGACTGGTTCTGCCTCGAACAAGGCCAGTACATTCGCCAGCAGCCCGACGATCGTGGCCTGCTGCGCAGCCGCGAGTTTCCTGGGCTGTGGCTCGACGGGGCAGCGCTGCTGGAAGGGCGGATGACGTCGGTGCTCGAGCGCCTGCAACAAGGCATCGACTCGCCCGAACACGCCGCGTTTGTCGAACGGCTGGCGCACTGAGCAGCGACGGTGCGCAGTAACACCGAGCAGCGACGCTGCGCAGCAACACGGCGCAACAACACTGCACAGCAACGCCGAGCAGCACCTCTGGCGCGCCACGTTGAGCTACGGCGTCTGCATGGCTCGGTCGGAAATATCTTTCCGGCACCAGGCGCCGGGCCAGCGAATGGCCTTGACCGCGGTGTAGGCTTGCAGCTTGGCGGTGGGAATCGTCGTTCCTAGCGCGGTGACGCTGAGCACACGGCCGCCGTCGGTCACCACCTGGCCGTTCGACGTTGCCGTGCCCGCATGGAACACTTTGGTGTTCGGCACCTTGGCCGCTTCTTCGAGGCCGCGGATCGGAGCGCCGCGCCCGTACTTGCCGGGATACCCTTCGGCGGCCATCACCACGCACACCGCGGGGCGCGGATCCCAGCGCAGCGGCTCGATCTGGTCAAGCCGTTCGTCCACCACCGCGTCGAGCACTTCCAGCAGGTCGCTTTCCAGGCGCATGAGCAACGGCTGGCATTCGGGATCGCCGAACCGCACGTTGTACTCCAGCACCTTGGGTCCCTGGTTGGTGATCATCAAGCCCGCGTACAACACGCCCCGGAACGGGCGGCGTGCGCGCTTCATGGCATGCACCGTCGGCACGAGCACGTGCTCTTCGATCCAGTGCAGCATCGTTTCGTCGATCAGCCCGGCAGGGCAGTAAGCGCCCATGCCGCCGGTGTTCGGGCCCGAGTCGCCGTCGAAAGCGCGTTTGTGATCCTGCGCGGGAGGCAGCGTGACGATCGTTTGCCCATCGGTGATCGCCAGCACGCTGACCTCGGGACCGTCGAGCCGCTCTTCGATGACGATCTGGTTCCCGGCGTCGCCGAACTCACGCGCGCCGGCCACGCGCTCGACCGCATCCAGCGCCTCGGCACGTCCCGAACAAACGACCACTCCTTTGCCGGCCGCCAGGCCGTCGGCCTTCACGACGACCGGCACGTCTTCGCGTTCGCGCAGAAATGTGATCGCCCGCTCTTTTTGCTTGAACACACGGTAGTCGGCCGTCGGCACGTTGGCGTGCCGCAGCAGATTCTTGCAGAACACCTTGCTCGCCTCGAGCTCGGCGGCCGCTTTCGAGGGACCGAAGATTCGCTGTCGGCGGGCCTGGAAGGCATCGACAATGCCCAGCGCCAGCGGCGTTTCAGGACCAACGACCGTGAGCTGTACGTGTTGCTCGGCAAATTTCAGCAGCCGGGGAATGTCGGTGCTGGCGATATCGACGTTCTCGGCATCGAGCGCCGTGCCCGCGTTGCCCGGCGCGACGAAAACCTTCTCGACGCGCGGACTCTGCCGTAGCTTCCACGCCAACGCGTGCTCGCGCCCTCCGTTGCCGACCACTAAAACGTTCATGGTCGTCATTGTAGGGGAGAGCAAAAACCTGGGCCAGTAACAGGCGGCAATTTGAGCCGGCGAATTGCGACGACGATCGTCACGCGTCAAATCCGCACAGCCGCCGAAGCCCAATGAGCGTTTGCAAATACGTCGCCAACGGCAAGCCGTCGACCGTGGCCTCGGCACGCTTGGTGATGCCGTCGATCGCGCCGGCCGCGACGATCGCCGCGACCAGCGCCGCTTGCGAGTTCGCATCGAGCGGCGCGAGCGCGTCGCAACGGCCGCGCAACATGCACACGCCGGCCGCCAAGGCGTAGGCGCCCCAGTCGCTGACGCCGGCAACGATCAGATGGTCCGTGGCGATGCGGCACACCACGCGCTCGGCCGGCCCGATGGCAATCGCGCGGCGCAACAGGCCCCACGGCACGCAGCCCATGCCGATCTCATTGCCGCCGTCGGCAATGCCGATGGTCGTGATCGGCGGCCGCGCCCGAGGCGCTCGTTCGAACAACTCGTGGATCGGCGCGGTGTACGGTGAAATGTTCTCGCCGCGCAGGTTGTGACAGACGTCGCGTTCCTCCGGCGGCACGAGCGACTGAAACTCATGCACGTCCGACGGAGCATCTTGCGCGAGCAGTGACTCGATCGTGTGGCTGGGGCCGGGGCGTTCGATCGCCACCAAGTGCGACCACGCGGGCGGAAGATCGTCGAACGGATAACTTCGGACGATCTCCGGAGGCAAGCCAAGTTGCCGGCAACCGGCTTGCAGCACGTGCCCGCCAAGCCGATCCGTCACCAAGGTCGCGTCGATCCCTAAGTTGCGCAAGGCTTGTGCCAGGTACAGCGCTCCCGGCGGGCCGTCAGTCTCGACCGTCGGACCGGCGGAGCCCGCGACGTAGAACCCGGTGACAATCCCTACCGACGAGGGGCCACCGGCCAAGGCGCGGGCCGCCGGCTCCAGGCCACCGGCGGCGAGCAAATCGTTTGCCATGCCGGCACTCACCAGCCCACGACGACCGGGATCGCGGCACAGCAACTCGCGACATCGCAGCCAAAACTCGCGATCAACCGTCGGCATGGGAGCATCCATCCGGCCGCCCATCGCGGGGCGGGTCGCTTAAGAATTCGTCATCGACCATTGAACAGGGTCGTCCTCAAGGCGTAGGTTGACCGCCGTCGCGATGCGGCGCGCAAGCTTCGGGGGCTTAGGTGGTTGACAACGCGAAATGATAAGATAGAAAATGCGTTTGTGAAAATTGTCACGAGACGGTTCGTCTCGTGCCTGTCGCTGCTTTGGCGACGGCCTAGCCCGGCGCATTCGTGCCGCGGATCGTAGTAGGCGAGTGAGGCGCATGGCCGATAAAAAACGACCGTCGGTAGCCGAAATCTTAGCCGCGGCACGCAGGCTCGATAACAAAAGCGGAGCCCCT
>DASZPI010000298.1:0-10802 GCA_035550355.1 Pirellulales bacterium | reverse complement strand
CTAGGACACAGGCCTTTCACGCCTGCAACACGGGTTCGAATCCCGTCGGGGTCATTTCCTGTTTGCATTCACCGGCGCGCCGATCGTAAGGGACGACCGTTTGAGTACGCGCGAAGCGCCGGCTTACGATTCGCTGCTGGTCGTCTCGTTTGGCGGTCCCGAAGCGCCGGAACATGTGCTGCCATTCCTGGAGAACGTGCTCCGGGGCCGGAATGTGCCGCGGGCCCGCATGCTCGAGGTGGCCGAGCATTACTACCGCCTGGGCGGCGTGAGCCCGCTCAACGGCCAGGTGCGGGCGATGATCGCCGCGCTCGAAAAGCTGCTGGCCGAGCAAGGACCGCGGTTGCCGATCTACTGGGGCAATCGCAACTGGCATCCGATGCTTGCCGACACGATCGCGCAAATGGCGGCCGACGGTCGCAAACATGCGCTGGCGTTCGTCAACTCGGGCTACAGCTCGTATTCGAGCTGCCGGCAGTACCGCGAAAACATCGCCGCAGCCCTGGAGAGCGTCGGCCCGGCGGCGCCGCGGATCGACAAGCTGCGGGCCTTTTACAATCATCCGCGGTTTATCGAAGCGACCGTCGATCGCGTGCGCGAAGCGATCCAGCGCGTGCCGGAGCCGCGACGATCCAACCTGCGGCTGGTGTTCACGGCCCACAGCATTCCCACAGCCATGGCGGCCAACTGCCGCTACGCGGCGCAGCTCGAGGAAACCTGCCGGCTGATCTCAGCCGCTTGGCCCAACTACGCGTGGCGGCTGGTCTACCAGAGCCGCAGTGGTCCGCCGGCGCAGCCGTGGTTGGGGCCCGACGTGAACGAGCACCTTGCCGAGCTGGCCGCCGCAGGAATGCGCGATGTGGTGATCGCGCCCATCGGCTTCGTTTCGGACCACATGGAAGTGCTCTACGACCTGGATACCGAAGCCAAGGCAACCTGCGAGCGTCTGGGCATCGACATGCAGCGCGCCGCGACCGTGGGAACGCATCCGGCATTCATTGCCATGATTCGCGACCTGATCCTCGAGCGCATGAATCCGGCACTGCCGCATTGCGCGGTGGGCAACGATGGGCCAAGCCACGACTTCTGTCCGGTGAATTGCTGTTTGCCAGCCCAAGCTGCGGCGCCGGCGCCTTAGTGAGCGCGCTCGACGATCATTGCCACGGCGTTGCCGCCCCCCAGGCACAGGGCTGCCAGGCCTCGTCGAGCCCCGCGCGCCTGCATGGCGTACAGCAAGGTGACGAGCACCCGCGCGCCGCTGGCGCCGATGGGATGCCCGAGCGCGATCGCGCCGCCATGGACGTTCAGCTTCGCGGGATCGAGCTTCAATGGCTTGCCGCAGGCCAACACTTGCGCGGCGAACGCCTCGTTGAGTTCGACCAGGTCGATGTCGGCCAGCGTGAGCTTTGCTTTGGCCAGGACTTGCTCGATCGCCGCGACCGGTGCGATGAACACCTCCTTGGGTCGCACGCCGCTGGTGGCCTGCGCCACGATCCGCGCTCGCAGCGGCGACGCGCTCTCGGCGGCGATGCGCTCGTCAACCACCACCACCGCCGCTGCGCCGTCGCTGATCTGCGAAGCATTGCCGGCAGTGACCGTGCGCTCGATTCCCGCCTGCTCTTCGAACGACGCCTTCAACGCCGCGAGCGCGGCAAGCGAGCTATCGGCGCGCGGCCCTTCGTCGCGGTCGACGATCACCGCGCCTTTACGGCCGGCAACGCTCACCGGCGCCAGTTCGGCAGCGAACGCGCCGCTGGTCATCGCTTGCACCGCACGTTGGTGACTTGCCAAGGCGTAGGCATCCTGCTCGGCACGCGGTACGGAGCATTTGTCGGCAATGTAGTCGGCTTCCGCGCCCATGCTCAGGTTCTCGCAGGCGCACCATAGACCGTCGTGGATCATCGAATCGACCGCTTGCTGCGAACCGAACTTCCAACCCTCGCGCACGCCGCCGAGCAGGTACGGAGCCCGGCTCATATTCTCCATGCCGCCTGCGACGATCGCCCGCGCGTCGCCGGCTCGAATGGCCGTGTCGGCCAGCATGACCGCTTTGAGACCCGAGCCGCACATCTTGTTGATCGTCAGCGCGGCAACCGCCGGCGGCAGCCCTGCCTTGAGCGCCGCCTGCCGTGCCGGCGCCTGCCCCAGGCCTGCCGACAGGACATTGCCCATGATCACTTCGTCGATCCGCTCGGGCGCAAGACCTGCGCGGCGGATCGCCTCGGCAATCGCAACCGCGCCGAGCTGCGGCGCGGCAACGCTCGATAAGCCGCCAAGGAATTTACCAATCGGCGTGCGGCAACCGGCAACAATAAACGCGCTGGGCATGCGTCACCTCGATTCGTTCATCCATTATACGCTTCGCCGGCGAATTGGACCGGCCGACAAGTGCGCGAGCTACGACGGCGTCTGCCAGGCTTTGACCGCATCCAGGGGCCAGAACAGCATGACGACGTTCAGCAGCAGGTTGTCGCGAATCGACACCAGCAGCGCCAATTCCAGTCCGACCACGAACACGATCGACTTCATCAGTCCCAAGCGGCGCGCGATCGCAAAGCCGGCCACGCAGCAGGCGATGTCGCCCAGCGAGTTGACGACCGTGTCGCCGTGATAGCCGATTGCCGCCGTCTCTTCGCGGTAGCGGTCGATCACGAAGTCGGTGTTCTCCACGACCTCCCATGCCGCTTCGAGCACGGTGGCAATGAAAAGCTGCCAACCCAATCCGGCACGCGGCAGCAACAGCCACGCCAGGCCGCACAGCAACACGCCATGCGTGACATGCGTGAGGCTGTACGGATCGAGGAAATGCTGCGAATTGTGTGGTCCCCAGACGTCCGACGACCACGGCGACCAATCGCCGAGCGTGCACCACCACAAGCGACCGTCCAAATGCATCTGCACCGCTGCCAGCGGGAAGATGGCTGCGGTGAGCAACCAGGGAATCGAGGCTCGATCGATCGTTGTGCGGCTGGGCATGTCTCGTCCACGTTAGCTGGCCGCGATTGCTCTGGGCAAGAACTTGCCTCGACCGTAGGCTTGTGGCATGGCGACCGCCCAAATCCATCAACGTCCGCGCGGCGCTAAACCGGTCGCTTCATCAGCCCCCGGCCAATTGCCGGCGGCTCAAGGTTCGGGGCGTCGTACACTTTCGCTTGCGCTCGCGGGGTCGGCATTGCTATTCGCCGCCCTGCCCCCTTGGGAGCTGTGGCCGCTGGCATGGCTGGCCCCGGTGCCCTGGGCGCTGCTCGTTCGACAGCCGGATTTAGCCGGCAAGCGACCTTACCTGGCGCTGTGGTTTGCCGGGCTGGCGTTCTGGCTCCCCTCGCTGTACTGGCTGTGCCTGGCGCATCCGGCAACCAGCATCGGTTGGGTGGCATTGTGCCTGTACCTGGCCTGCTATCTGCCGATGTTCGTGGCGATCGCTCGCCGCGCAGTCCATGGCTGGCGCGTTCCGCTGATCGTTGCGGTGCCGTGCGTTTGGACCGGCTTGAACCTGGCGCAGGCTCGCCTGTTCAGCGGGTTTGATATGGCCGCCGTTGGCCACACGCAATACCGCTGGCTCGGTCTAATTCAGATTGCCGACCTGTTCGGCGAATACGGCGTGACGTTTGTCGTAATGTTCGTCGCCGCGGCGATCGCCCGCGCCTTGCCGTGCAGTGGCCAGGCGCGTTGTCTGCGCGCCCTGGTGCCCGCCGGCATCGTCGTGGCCTGCGTGCTGGGTTACGGCATGCTGCGCAGGAACGCCCTGACTCCACGCCCGGGTCCGACCATCACGTTGGTGCAAGGCAACATCGACACCGAGATCAAATTCGACCCGGCCGAAGGGCAGCGCGTGTTCGACCATTACCTCGAGCTCACGCGGCGTGCGGTGTCAGCGCATTCGCAGACCGATTTGATCGTGTGGCCCGAGACGATGTTCCGCTATCCGGTGCTCTCGTTCACCGACGATGCGACGCTGCGTCCCGACGCCCCCTGGTCGCTCGACGAGCTGCGCCATCACGGCCGCGAGGTGGACGAAGGGCTCGCCGCCATGGCGCGCGACTTCGGCGCGCCGCTGCTGATCGGCGTCGATACGATCGATTACGGCCACGGTACCGAGTCGCGATTCAACTCGGCCCTGATGATCGACGACCATGGCCCGACCGGCGAGCGCTACGACAAATCGCACCCGGTGTTGTTTGGCGAATACGTGCCGCTGGCCAGTCGCTGGCCTTGGCTGTATCGCTTCACGCCGCTAGGTAGCGGCATCGAAAGTGGTACGCGGTCGCCCGGCATGGCGCTGGGCGCACGATCGGGCCACGACGCACGCCTGTCGCTGAGCATCTGCTACGAGACGGTCCTGCCGCATGTCATTCGCCGCGAAGTGAAAGACGCGACGACCGGCGACGCCGCTCCCGACATCCTGATGAACCTGACCAACGACGGCTGGTTCTGGGGCTCGCACGAGCTCGACCTGCACCTGATCTGCGGCGTGTTTCGAGCCGTCGAATGCCGCATGCCGCTGTTGGTCGCCGCCAACACCGGGTTCTCGGCATGGGTCGACGGCAGCGGTCGGATCGTCGAACGCGGGCCGCGACACGCCCCCGGCTGGATCGTGGCCGATGTCGGGCTCGATAATCGGCACAGCCTGTACCTGCGGACCGGCGATTGGTTCGCTGGGCTCTGTTTGCTCGGGTGCCTGGCGATCGTCGTCGAGGCGGGGAGCGCGAAAGGACGGCGGAAGCAGCGCCTTGCTCCCCCCGCTTAGCCTATCTTCCCGAATTTGAACCAGTCTTTTATTGACGCGATTTCTCAAGGCTGCCTATACTAAGGCACTAGTCTCAGCGGTATCTCGAATCGGCAAAAACCTTGGAACGCGGCGAACTTAGGTCGCGTCGAAGGTAATCAACAGAGTATCGCTCGCTCGTCGTCGATAGCACAAAATTCGCGGGAGAGGTTGCATGAACCTCGTCGGCAAGATTCTCGTCGTCCTCATCCTGATCATGAGCCTGGTGTTCATGAGCTTTGCGATGGCGGTCTACTCGACCCATCGCAACTGGGTCGACTATGTCGGCAGCGTCGATAAGCCGGCAAGCCTGTTGGGCAAACTCACGGTCGAACGCCGCCGCAACCAACAGTTGCAGACCGAGTTCGCCTCGCTGCAATCGAAGATCAGCGAGATCGAAGCGGGCCGCCGGCAGGCGCTGGCCAAGCTCGAAACCGAAAAGGCGCAACTCGAGCAAGAGAAGAACGACCTCACGGCTCGCCTGACCGAGCAATCGAAGACCTACGCCGAATCGACCGCCGTCGCCTCCAATGCCCTTGGCCAGCTCAAAGACAAGCAAACTCAAATCGACACGCTGCGCGAGAACATCAAGGAAGCGCAAGATCAGCGCGACGACAAGTTCCGCGAAGTGGTCGATGCCACCGACAAGCTCAACCAGTCGGCCAACGATGCCAAGCGGCTCGAGGCAACGAATGTTCGCCTGGCCGAGCAACTGGCCAAGGCCAAGATCCTGCTCGACCGCTCGGGCGTGAACTTGAACGCTCCGGTCGACGGCATTCCGCCGACGATCGACGGCATTGTGCTGGCCACCAGCGGCAACGGGCTGGTCGAGGTTTCGCTCGGCTCGGATATGGGCCTGGCGCGTGGGAACATGCTCGAGGTTTCGCGCGGCAACAAGTATCTCGGCCGCTTGGAAGTGATTCAGACTCAGCCCGATCGCGCAGTGGCCCGCGTGTTGCCGCAGTACCAGAAGGGACGCATCGAGAAAGAAGATCGCGTCGCCACTCGCCTCCAGTAACCACCTTCAACCATCATGCTTAACAAGATCGACGTCTACACGGTTCTGCTCGGCGTGTCGTTGCTGGCCGTCTTGATGGCGGTGCTGCTGTTGGCGCTCGAGCTCGGCCGGTTCAGTGCACCGATTCCGCCGGTGGCGCGGCTCGAAGCCTCGCCCGGCTCGGCGATCGCCCGGACAAACATGGATCGCTTCGTCGTTAACCTTCCCGCGTAGAACATCTCACTTTTTCAAGTCAGCGAGCACGGATGCTCAATCGACTTCGCGCCCTGCTGGGTTCGGACCTGGCCATTGATCTCGGCACTGCCAACACGCTGGTGAGCGTGGTCGGCGAAGGCATCGTCGTCAACGAACCGTCGGTCGTGGCGGTCGACGAGCAAACCGGACAGGTCCTCTCGGGAGGCTGCGCGGTCGGCCATCTCGCCCGTCAGATGCTGGGGCGCACCCCCGGCTCGATCTCGGTCGTGCGGCCGCTGCGCGATGGCGTGATCACCGACTTCGAGCTGTGCGAGTCGATGCTGCGGTACTTTCTGCGCAAGGCGCAGCGCAACGGCTGGACCCTGCGTCCGCGGGTGCTCGTGGGCGCGCCGGGCTGCATCACACCGGTCGAGAAGCGCGCGCTGTACAACAGCGCCCAGCGCGCCGGAGCACGCCAGGTGTACCTGATCTCCGAAGCCAAAGCCGCAGCGATCGGCGTCGGCCTGCCGATCCACGAGCCGGTGGCGAACCTGATCTGCGACATCGGCGGCGGCACCACCGAGCTGGCCATCATCAGCCTCGGCGATGTCGTTGCCTCGCAAAGCCTGCGCGTCGGCGGCGACTGCATGGACCAGGCAATCGTCGACTACCTCCGTCGGCACTACAGCCTGCGCGTGGGGCTGCCGGCAGCCGAGCGGTTGCGGATCGACATCGGCAGCGCCTATCCGCTCGAGCAAGAGCTCGTGGCCGAGATTAGCGGCGTGGATACGGTGAGCGGCCTGCCGCGCAAAGCCACCGTGACCAGCGAGGAGGTGCGTGCGGCGCTCGGCATTCCATTGTCGCGCATCATCGACGCGTTGAAGGCGACGCTCGATCGTTGTACACCCGACTTGGCCGGCGACCTGGTCGATCACGGCATGGTGCTGGCCGGCGGCGGAGCGCTGCTGCGCGGGCTCGACCGGTATTTCACCGAGCAAACGGGCTTGCCGGCTCGTGTCTCGCCCGATGCGATGTGCGCCGTGGCCAAAGGCGCGTTGATCTGCCTCGAACATCTCGACCAGTGGCGCGACACGCTGGAGTCGAGCGACGATGCTTAATCCTGCTCTCGCGCGCCGAATGCGCGGACCGCTCTCGGCGATGGTTGCCTTGGCCTCGATCGTTGCGATTGCGCCGTACGTCTGGTCCGATTCGTCCGCTTCGCTCGAACCAAACGTTCGCCCCGCAACCACCACGGCGTCGCTCGACGACCTCGACCAGGCGCTCGTTCGCCGCAACGAAGCGCTCGAGCTGGCGCTTGCCGATGCGCTAGCGCACCTGCAGCCTGACGACCCGCTGCTCGTTCCGCGGCTCGTCTCGGCACGAGTGCTCGGCAGCTTGGCGCGGCAATGGTTGTCGCGCGCTGACACGCTCGACGCTGGCAGCGACGCTTCGGTCGCCGTCGCAAGCCTGGTGCTGGCCGACACGGCGCCGCCGCTGGTCGATCGCGGCAGCGAGCAGGCGGTTGCGGCCGATCAATTGCTGCTGGTGGGCCGCAGCGTATGGGGCAGCGTGACCGACGTCGGTCGGCGAACGTCGCGCGCTCGGCGCATCACCGATCCACAGTACCGTGGCATCGTGCGGTTGGCGCGGCTTGACGACGACCACGCGATTCCCGGGCCGCGCGGCCTGATCGAAGGCGACGGCAACGGCCGCTGTCGAGTGCGGCTCGTCGAGACCACGCATCCGGTTTCGGTCGGCGATTGGGCGATTGCCGCGGGCTTGGAAGGGTTCGTCGACGTGCCGATCGTGTACGGCCGCGTGACGCAGGCCGAGCGGCAACCCGGCGCGGCCCATTGGGAGATCGTCGTCGAGCCGACGGCGGCCGGCGACACGCAGCGCGTGGCGATCTTAACTGCGAAACCCAGCGCGGCTCCATGATCGACTGGCGCACGATCACCGCCGCAGGCTCGGCCACCACGGTCGACGGCGCGCTGCCGCTGCGTCGTCTGCGACTGGTGGTGCTCGTCGGCTTGGGCGTCGTCATGTTGCGGATCATGGCGCTGGAGCTCAGCAGCGGCGCGCAGCAGCGCGACGAGGCGGCGCGGCCGATCGTACGCACGGTGCGCACCGCGCCGATGCGCGGCCGCATTCTCGCCGCCGACGGCAGCGTGCTGGTCCGCGACGAGCCGATCCAGGCGCTGGTGCTGCACTACCGCTGGCTCGAGCAACCGGCCAACGACCGCTGGCTGCGCACGCAGGCGCGTGCCCGGCTGAAGCGCGACCAGCGCCGCAATCCAGAGCGCGTCGAGCTCGAAAAGCAGCGCGTGCTCGCCGAGCGCGACGATCTGCACGCTCGGATCGCAGCCCTCTGCGGGCTATCGGCCGACGAGTTCGCAGTGCGCACGGCCGAAGTGCAGCAGCGCGTCGAGCGGATCGCCAAGCGCGTCAACGAGCAGCGCGTCGATCGCGAGCTCCGCGACGAATCGTCGCGCGGTCCGTCGAGCGATGCTCCCTGGGTCGAACGCCTGCAGTGGGCAGCGTGGTCGTTGCTGCTGCCGCGCGAGACCGCGGTTGCGTCGGCTCCGATCGTCGTGGCCGAGGAGCTTGAGCACCATGTCGTGCACGATGCGCTGGCGCTGGAAGCCATTGCCGAGGTCGAGGCGCACCCCGAGCGCTGGCCGGGAGTGCGCGTGGAACAACGGACACGGCGCGTTTACGAGCATGGGGCGTTGGCAGCGCACGTGGTCGGCCACACCAGCGCGAACGCCGAACCGGTGGGCCGCATGGGGCTGGAACGGCACTACGATCGCCAATTGCGTGGCGTTCCCGGCACGATCGAAGAACGCTCCGATCGCACGGGGCGGCTGATCGATCGCCGCGAGGTAAACCCGGCGCAGCCAGGAACCGACTTGCTGGTCACGCTCGATGTCGCCTTGCAGCGATCCGCCGAGCGGCTGCTCGACGACACGCTGCGCCATGGCGCGCTGGCCGGCGGTCCCAGCGACCCGACCGGCAACGCGGGCGCGGCTGTTATTGCGCTCGACGTTCGCACGGGAGCGGTGTACTGTGCTGCCGCGGCGCCGCGATTCGAACCCAGCAGGTTCAGCTCGCCGGACGCCCACGGCGGCGCCGCGTTGCTCGCCGACCCGCGCCGACCGTTGTTCGACCGTGCGACCAAGATGGCCCTGCCACCGGGTTCGGTCTTCAAAGCGATCACGGCGATCGCGCTGATGGAAGGCGGGGGCTTTGATCCCGAGGAACCGTACTTTTGCCGTGGCTATCTCGACCGTCCCGACCGGCAGCGCTGCATGCTCTTCCGCCGCGAGGGGATCGGCCACGGCGACACCACCCTCACCTTGGCGCTGATGCGCCGTTGCAACACGTACTTCTTCTATCATGCCACCGCGCTGGGCGGGGAGCCGATTGCCGACTGGTCGCGGCGCCTGGGCCTGGGCCAGCCGACAGGCATCGACCTGCCCGACGAAGCAACGGGCAGCGTCCCCAACGCGACCGGCGATCGCTGGACGCTCGCCGATACGCACGCTCTGGCGATTGGTCAAAGCACGCTGGCCGTCACACCGCTGCAAATGGCTCGCGTGATGGCGGCAATCGCCAACGGCGGGCAACTCGTCAGGCCGCACGTGGTGCGTTCGATCGGCCTGGTGGCGAGTGCCGACGAGGGCGAGGGAAGCATCGCGGCCGCGAGACAACCCGCACCGATGTTGCGCGAGCGCACGCTTGCCGAGCTGCGCGAGGGACTCGAGCGCGTGGTGAACGACGAACAAGGGACGGGCTATCGCACGATTCGCATCCCCGAGCTGCCGATCGCCGGCAAGACCGGCACGGCCGAAACCGGCCGCGGCCGCGCCGATCACGCTTGGTTCGTGGGCTACGCGCCGGCCGACGAGCCGCGGGTCGCCCTGGCGGTGGTTGTCGAACATGGCGGCTCGGGAGCCGATATCGCCGGGCCGATCGCCAAGCGGCTGTTTATGCGTCTGGCCGAACTGGGCTACTTGAACTAGTAACGAGCCGCGCCCGCCAGGTAGCGGGGTCGCTGCCTCACGGTCGCGGCTCGTTGCACACAGGCTTACTTCTTCTTGCGATTTTTGAACTCGTCCAAGGTCAACGAGCCGTCCTTGTCGGTGTCGAGCTTGGTGAACGCCGCCTTGGCCTTGTCGGCGTCGTCGCCGGTCTTCTTGCCGGTGAATTCCTCCAGCGAGAGCTTGCCATTGCCGTCTTTGTCCAGCTTCTTGAACACTTCGGCCGGGTCGCGCTTGGGCTTATCGGCGGCCGAGGCAGGGATCGCAAACAAGCCGCACGCCGCAGCAACCAACAGCAATCGCGAGAACGTCTTTCGCATGGCCGACTCCAAAGTTCGTGGTAAACAACAGGCCGCACCGCCCTTGGACTACGATGCGCGCGGGTGAACGATTATTCTAAAACATCCAATCGAGCAAGCAGCAGGAACGTTCCGCATGAGCGATGCACCCCAGGTGGTTTGGCACGAACCTCAAGTCGCCCGCGCCGAGCGCGAGCGGCTCAACGGCCACCGCGGATGCGTGGTGTGGTTCACCGGCCTCAGCGGCAGCGGCAAAAGCACGGTCGCCAACCGGGTCGATCATTTGCTCAACCAACGCGGCGTCCGCAGCTTTGTGCTCGACGGCGATAACCTGCGCCACACGCTGAATGCAACGCCGCAAATGCTCGAGCCAGCTTACGGCGCCGAGTTGGCGCAGCGGTTTGGCCTGGGCTTCTCGGCGCTCGATCGGCAAGAGAATATCCGCCGCGTGGCCGCCGTGGCGCGGCTGATGACGGAGGCCGGCCTGATCACGCTCACCGCGTTCG
>DASZPI010000297.1:0-6823 GCA_035550355.1 Pirellulales bacterium | reverse complement strand
CCCAGCCGGCAAATTCTTTCGGGCCGTTCTCGGGAATCAGCAGGAACTGCATCAAGGCGCGGGGGCTTTTGGGGGCGAAGCCGTCGATGTACAGCCGCTGTTTCTTTTTCGTGTTCCACCAGGCGGGAGCATCCATGTCGTGATGAAGCAGCGTGGGGGGCAGTCGGTTGCTCACGCGGTTCAGTTCAGGATCGCGGTAGGCCAGCAGCAGCTTGCCGAACACCACGGCGTTCGTCGTGCCAATGCTGCCTCCCAAGGGGACGAGCATCGCGCCGCGGTCCATGTGCGTCAGCTCTTTTCCCAGCCGAATCTTGGTGGCCCGCACCTCTTCGGTGAGCGTTTGCAGGGCATAGAGCGAATTCGGAGCGCCGGCAACAAATCGGCCCGCGACCTTGCCGCCGTGACAGGCCAGGCAGTTCATCGCCCAGCCGAGCCGCTGCTCATCGCCTGAAGCATCGGCCAGCGGCACGTACTGGATCGCTGCCGGCGACGGGCGATCGACTGCCTGATCGAGGCCGTAGCGCTCGAAGGCCATGCGGCGGCGCGTGGCGCGGTCGGCCTGTTCGGCCGCCGTGCGTGCCGGTTCTTCCCACGTCTTCCACAGCTCGTCGAAGGTTTGCTGGTCGAAATCGGGCTCGAGGTACGCGCGGGTGGTGAGCAGCCGATAGCCACGCTGGGCAAGCGTTTCGTCGGGCGGATCGACGCGCTCGGTCGCTTGCAGCGCAGCCGAGGCGATCGCGATGACGATCGAAAATGCCCCAACGCACGCACGACAGAATGGGACCATAGATTTGAGTTTAGAGGTAGCAAGGAACGGTCGCAAACGACCGAAGGCGGTGAGTGAACTCACTAGCGTTCGAGTCTCCCGAATTGATGCGCTGCTTAACACGGTGCAATCGTTGCGAGTTCGAGCGATAATCGAACCCGCTGGCGCATCGTGTTCGTGTCCCGCCTCGACTTCCTTTCCCTTTGGTTGCTTACCCATGGTACGTATCGCTGCCGCGGTGTTGTTCGTTGGATTGGGGCTGATCGTCGATCCCGCCATCGCCGCCGGGGCGCGGAAGCCGAATGTCGTATTCTTTATGGTCGACGATATGGGCTGGGTGGACTGTGAGCCCTATGGGTCGCAGTACTACGAGACGCCCAACATGGCGCGGTTTGCCGAGCGGTCGATGCGATTCACCGATGCGTACGCCTGCCCGCTGTGCTCGCCCACGCGTGCCAGCATCATGACCGGCAAGTACTCGGCCCGGCATGGCATTACGAGCGCCACCGGGCACCAGCCCCCGCAGCCGGAGGGGCACAACTTCATGCCCGACAGCGCCGCGGCCAACCGACCGGTGATCCTACCCGAGAGCAAGAACTACATGGAACCCAGCGAGTACACGCTGGCCGAGGCGCTGCGCGACGCCGGCTACCGCACCGCGCATTTTGGCAAGTGGCATCTCGGCTTGGCCGAGCAATATTGGCCCGAGGCGCAAGGCTTTCAAACCGCGCTGCGTGGTTGGCCCGACCCGGGGCCGGCCAGTTATTTTGCCCCCGGCTACTACAAGAACCAAAACTTCCCCGACGGCCCGCCGGGCGAGTACATCACCGACCGGCTGACGACCGAGATTCTGAAGTACATCGACGCCAACCGCGATGCGCCGTTCTTTGTTAACTTCTGGCTCCCCAGCGTCCACGGCCCCTGGGGATTCAAGCAAGAATACGCCGAGCGTTTCAAAGCGAAGCGCGATCCGCGCGGTCAGCAGGGTAATCCGATCATGGCCGCCATGCTGCAAAGTGTCGACGAAGCGCTAGGGCGAATCGTCGCCAAGCTCGACGAGTTGAAGCTGGCCGACGACACGATCTTCATTTTCTTCTCCGACAACGGCGGCAACACGCACAGCAACACGCCGGAAGATCCGAAGTGGCGCAGTCGCGATACCAAGCACCCCAGCTACGCCGGCATGATGCTCTGGAAGCAATGGGCCGGCGACTTGCCGCCGACCAACAACACGCCGCTGCGCGACGGCAAGGGTTCGCTGTTCGAAGGCGGCACGCGCGTGCCGTTGATGGTCGCCTGGCCCGAGCACATCAAGGCCGGCGCCGTGTGCGACGAGGCCGTCTGTGCGATCGACATGTATCCCACGATCCTCGACCTGCTGGGAATCGCGAAGAAGTCCGAGCAAAAGATCGACGGCATCAGCTTTGCCTCGGCGCTGCGGCAATCGGGCAAGCTCGAGCGCGACGCGCTGTTCACGTTCTTTCCGCACGGCGGTCCCAGTCGGCCGCCGGGCGTGTCGGTGCGCTCAGGCGATTGGAAGCTGATCCGCTGGTTCGAAACCAGCCCATACTTCCCCGAAGCGCTCGAGCTGTACAACCTGCGCGACGACCAGAGCGAATCGCGCAATCTGGCCAGGCAGATGCCCGAGCGCGTGACGAAGCTGAACGCGATGATCGATGCGTTTTTGGCCGACACCAAGGCGCTCGTGCCGCAGCCGAACCCGAAGTACCGTCCCACCACGGTTACCGCCGCCGAAAAGAAACAAGGCAAGGAACCGCGGTACGATGGCTGGGTGTCGCGATTCAAGTCGGCCGAGATGCACGACGGTGAGCTGGTCGTCGCCGGCGGCGGCAAGGGTTCGTTCCTCGGCATCTCGGGGCTGAAGCAGCGCGGCCCGGCGACCGTGCGCCTACGCACGAAGTCGACCAACGGCGGCAGCGGCAAGGTGCAATGGCGCACCGAGGACCAGGATGAATTTCCATCGAAAGGACAGGTGACGGAGTTCACGCTGCCGGCCGGCAGCGACTGGCGCGATACCAGTGTCGTGCTGCCGACGCAGGGGACCGTGGTGCATCTGCGCGTGTACCTGCCGGCCGAGCAGGCGCCGGTCGAGGTCGATGCGATCGAGCTCGGTTCGCGTGGCGAGCGCTCGCAGCGCTGGGAGTTTCAGTAAAAAGCAGCGAGCGGTCAGCCATGAGCAGCGAGCCGGCAGAGCTCAGGCTCATCGCTTGTTGCTAACGGCGAATCGCCTTCACCGATTACTGCCAGCGAGGCGCGCTGGGCGGCGGCACGGGCTCGCGCACTTTCTTCAGCTCGGCCAGCAGTTGCTCGGTCGTGTAGATCCGTCCGGTCGGCTGGTTGAAGCTGCCGGCGCCCGGATCGCGCGAGAGCATGATGCCCATCTGCGTGCCGCCCGGGGCGTTGACCATGTAGTCGAGCAGCCGGTAACCGTCGGGACCGGTCATCAGCCGGCGAAGCATGATCGGGCCGTCGGACATGCGACCCATCCGGTCGAGGCGATCGTACGCCCCGTTGATGCCGGCCGACTGCCGCATCAGCACCAGACCATCGGGCGTGCGGAGTTGCTGGAGCACCACCGCATTGTCGGGGAGCAACCGCTCGCGAATCTCGCCAAGTTGCTGGCGCGACCAGCCGAGCTTTTCGAACTCGCCGAACATCGGTTCGACCTGGCCGAGCGAGATCATGTCGCCCGGCTGATAGCCGTTCAGCTTGGCAAACTGCGAGTTGACCAGCTTCTCGGCCCTGGCCTGAGCTTCGGCCAGCGATAGCGACGGGGCGGCCCGTTTGGCCTTCATGGCCAGCGGCTCAGCGGCCTCGGTCGGCATCGGCCAGAGCGCAGCGGCAATCGCCATGGCCGCTACCACCAGCCCGCTGAAGAAGATACCGGTCACAGCCAGGTTGCTCCCGAGGGTTCTCTTCGCAAGACTAGGTCGCATTTGCTGCTCGTGCTGGCTTGAGACTTAAGAGGCGCGGCCGAAGCTGCCGTCCCACGACCCTGAGGCGATACCGTCATGACCGTGCATATTCATGCCGTCGGCCGTCCGGAGGTTCCACCGTTAGCCATGTCGGACCGGTTCCGTCATGAAATTGCCTACTTTATGAGCGTGGCCGGGCCTGATTCCGCGACCCCGCTATCAGCAGGCGAATACCGGATTCGCCGCGACGATGCGAACCGCTGGCTGGACGACGGGGTCTTTTACCTGGTTTCGCCGCTCGACAGCGAAAAGAAGACCGAAATCGAGCTTCGCGAGGAGCACGAGGCCTTTCTCGAATGGCTGCTCCGTTATGGTGTCGAGCATGTGCGGATTCAGTGAGTTTTCTAACTAATCTGGGTGGTTTGCGCAGGGCTTTACGAAGACTGCGAAAGCGTGTGTAGGTGGTTGGTCCAGGCCTTGTGCCATTTGTCACAAAGTTAGAATATCAAATACTTATCGGTAAATTCATTTGAAATTTTGCTGGTGTTTCCTAGGCCGGTTTCGTAGGATCAACTTCCCTGTCAGCGCCTGTTGGGTAGAAGGAGTTACCGCCGATGTCCGAATCGACGTACTTTCTGCAAGAATGCCCGACGTGTGGCCGCTCGCTTCACATTCGCGTCGAGTATTTGGGGCGCGAGGTGGTTTGCCAACACTGCCGTGGACGCCTGACGGCCTACGACAGGGAAGGGACCGGGCCGACACCATCCGCGTCGTCGTTCGAAGTGCTCCAGCGGGTTGACGAGCTGCTCGACATGGCCGAGCAACGTCGCTGGCCGCCGCGCTAAGTTGTTTCGCGGTCGGTAATTGCGATCGAGTAATTCCTCGGGGCTGATCGTTGCTTTGCGCGGCCGGCGAAGGTCATTGCCTTGCTTCGGCGCTTTAGCGTTGTGTCGACACGGACGCGAGATCAGCGTCCCGGGGGCGACTCGAGCAGTTCCACGGGCGGACCTTCAATGGCCCGTTGAATTTCCGACGCGTCGAGGCGGTACACCAGGATCGAATAGTTGATCTCGGTTATTGGCTCGCGCTGCCGCAAAAAACTGCACAGCCGTGCGAAGCGGGCCTGCTCAAACTGCTGAAAGAGTTGAATCCATTTCGCCTCGCCTAGCTGCGCCACCAGTTGCTGCCGCGCCTGGGCGTTGCCTGCCGTGCTGTCGAAGACGCGCAGGTTGTTGAGCAACTGCTGATAGAACTCTTCGTAAGCGCGGTTCCACTTGCCGGGGAAGAGCGTGTACACGTTTTGCAGCATCGTGGCGCTGATGCAGTACACCCCCGGGCCCAGCGCGGTCGGCATGTGCGCTGGCTGCACGTCGAAGAAGCAGGGCAGCAGCGTGGCGTTGATCTTGTAGTACTGCGGCAGCGCGGTGCCGAAGTACGCCAGAAAGACCTTCTCCCGCGCGTCGGGGCCCGTCGGTTGGTTGTCGGCCGGCGGCGTGTCGAGCCTTTGGGCCACGAGCCATTGCTTGAGCCCGGGCAGGTCTTGGCCCCAATCCAAGGAACTATCGACCAGATGCCGGTACGCGTACCACGGGCCGCCGATCAGTTGGTTGAAATATGCCAGGTAATTCGGTCGCCGAACCAGCGACTCGGCCACGAACAACGCAACGCAGGCAAGCACGACCATCGACATGGCCGGATGCCGGTGCCGAGGCAGCAACTGTGCTGGCCCGGCCAAGCTTGCCGCCGCCGCGCTAGGCTTGGCTTCTTTCTTGGCGTCGTTCCTGGCGGTCGATGTTTCGGCCCCGGACCTGGATCCTAGCCAGCGTGCCGCGGCGGCCGCCAGAATCAACATCACGGGAAAGGTTGGCATGATGTGCCGATGGCCGATGTTCAAATGGCTGGTCAGCGCAAACGCCCAGTACACGACGAACAGCGACCACAACGGCGCCGTGCGATACACGCCCGTGATCACTCGCTTTAGCCAGGCGGGCGCGTCGGGCCGATGATCGAGCGCTTTCCAACCCAGGTAGATCGCCGCCGCGCCCAGCCCCATCAACGCGAACAGCGTCAACGGAGTTTTGACCAGCAGGCAGTACGGAAAGAACCAAGGCCAACCGTCGACGCTGAACTCGCCGTTGAGAAACGCGTTCCGCTTGCGCGACAACTTGTAGGTGAACGCGTAGCCGTACAGGTACGATTCGGGCAGCAGCCGCAGGTCTTTGACCGCGCCGATGGTGTTGCCGACGAACCCGGTGCCGTCGAGCAGCGCCGGCCAAGGGTACTGCAAGTGATCGCGTCCGTCCTGCGTTTCGCGCATCGCGTCGAAGCGGAAGCCGTACGACGCCCAGACCAGCGCCCAGGCCACCAGCGCGTGGATCAGCGCCAACGACGCGAACGCGCCGAGCATCCCTAGCCGGCTGTGCACCTGGCGTGTTGCACCGCGCCATTCGACCGGCAGCGGCGCTCCCGAAGCCAGCCGCAGCAGCACCAGCAGGCCGATCATCGGGAACACCAACGGCGCCGAGAATTTCGCCAAGAACAAGCCGCTGGTCGCCAGCGCGCTGAGGACAACGTTCTTGAGATTCACGCGGTGCAACAGCAGCCACGCGCGCCACACGCTGGCCACGAAGAAGAACGTGACGGCCATGTCCGAGGTCGCCAGCGCCCCATTGGCGAGCATCGTCGGACAGAATGCGAACAGCACCACCGCCAGTCGTGCCGCGTGGACGTCCAGCAACCGCCGCGCGATCGTGTAGATCAGCAAGCCCAGCGCCACGCCAACGGCCGCCATCATGCCGCGGCTCCACAGCAGCAGCCGGTCGGCGTCGTTGCCCGATTCGTAAAAGAACTTCCGCCCGATGCTCCACACGTCCGACATGTGCCAGCCGGCGTCGTCTTTTACTGCGGGAAATTGGTAGCCCACGGCCACCAACGGCAGCGCCACCCAGCGCTGCGGCAGGTTGCCGTTCTCGGGCTGCAAACGGTAATCGTTCTGCGACCAGTACGAGTAGCCTGCCGCCACGTGCGCCAGCTCGTCGAACGTGGTCGACTTGTTGGCCATGCTCGTCACGGCCAGCAGCCAGTACACCCCGAGCGCCGCGGGGGCGATGAGCAGGCGCAA
>DASZPI010000296.1:0-7125 GCA_035550355.1 Pirellulales bacterium | reverse complement strand
TCGATGGCCAGATTGCGGGATTCGTTGCCAAGCGGTTTCTCGCGGGCGATGGAATCCACTACGAGCCGCGCTGGTTCAAACCCTGGCCCGCCGGACATCGCACGCAGATCGAGTTGCGATCGCAGCGCTATCCACTGGGCGACTTGTGCTTCGATTGCGGCGGAGTGCTCGTGGGCTTTGAGATTTGCGAGGACGCTTGGGTCGCCAACCGTCCCGGGGCGGCACTCGCATTGCGCGGCGTCGATGTGATCGTGAATCCCAGCGCCAGCCATTTCGCCTTCGGCAAGTACGACGTCCGGCATCGGTTCGTGCTCGAAGGCTCGCGGGCCTTCAGCGTGAGCTACGTGTATAGCAACCTGCTCGGCAACGAAAGTGGCCGAGCGATCTACGATGGCGGCGCGCTGATTGCCGCGGCCGGCAAGGTATATGCCGAGGGGCCGCGATTCTCATTTGCCGACTTCCAGGTCACCAGCGCCCAGATCGACCTGCACGACACGCGGATGAAACAAGCGTCGACCGGTAGCTTTCGCCCGGACCTCGAGCCGGGCGAGGCCTGCGTCCGCGTGCCGTTCGAGTTTCCACTCCAAGAGCCGGAACCACGTGGCGTCACGCTCGCCGCGTGGGAGCGCAGTCCCCATATCAAGGAAGAAGAGTTCGCCCGAGCCGTGAGCCTCGCGTTGTTCGACTACCTGCGGAAAAGCCGGTCGCAAGGATTCGTCGTGTCGCTCAGCGGCGGCGCCGATTCGTCGACCATCACGTGCTTGATCGCGCTAATGGCCGCCTGGGGCGTCGCCGAGCTTGGCAGCGAGCGCTTTCGCGAAAAGCTGGGCTACATCGCTCGGCTGCGCGAAGCGACGACGGTCGCGGAAATCGTTCGTGCGTTGCTGGTGTGCGTCTACCAATCGACCGAGAACAGTTCAGAGCTGACGCGCCGAGCAGCGCGGACCGTGGCCGAAGCGGTGGGCGCTGAGTTTCTCGAGTTCGACGTTGGTCGGCTGGTCGCCGAGTACATCGACATGGTGTCGCGCGCCATCGGTCGCAAGCTCGAATGGTCGCGCGACGACTTGGCACTGCAAAACATTCAAGCGCGAGTGCGGTCGCCGGGTGTGTGGATGTTGGCCAACTTGCGCGGGGCACTGCTGTTGTCGACCAGCAACCGCTCGGAGGCCGCGGTGGGCTACGCGACCATGGACGGCGACACCTCGGGCGGGCTGAGCCCGATCGCCGGAATCGACAAGGCGTTCTTGCGTCATTGGCTGCGCTGGCTCGAAACGGTGGGACCGGCCGACCTGAGGCCGCTCCCGGAGCTGGCGATCGTCAACAACCAAGCACCCACTGCCGAACTGCGGCCGCCGGGCGATAAGCAGACCGACGAGCAAGACCTGATGCCGTACGAAGTGCTCGATGCCGCTGAGCGCGCCGCGATTCGCGACAAGCTGATGCCGTTGGAGGTGTTCCTGCGGCTGCGGCCCCAGTTTCCGCAATACGCGCCAGCCGAGTTGGGCATGTGGGTCGAACGGTTTTTTCGCTTGTGGTGCCGCAATCAGTGGAAGCGCGAACGCTATGCGCCGAGTTTCCACCTGGACGACGAGAACTTGGACCCCAAAACCTGGTGTCGATTCCCGATCCTTTCGGGCGGCTTCGAACGCGAGCTGAACCAACTGCGCGAGTATCTGGCAAAACTCGAGCGTTAGCGCCCTCGGTTCAGACGGCCGCGCTGGTTCAGGTACTCGATCATTACATCGACCATGTCACGACTGGTGTCCACAAGCATCCGCTCAACGCGATTGCGCTGGCAAATGTCGTCGAACTTTGCGGTGTGGCGCTCGAGCGCCTTCAGATAGGTTTGTCGTACCACGTGTGGATCGGCAAATCGCGACGCGGCCACCTCAAGGCCGACGAACTTGGTCATGCGATCGAACTCGAACGCGAGCTCGTCGTGATGCATGACCTGAAACAGCATTACCTCGTGCCGCTGATAGCGCATCCGCTGCAGCACCGGCTCGAGCGCTTCGAGATCGCCCAGAAAATCGCTGAGAATCATCACAATCTCGCGCCGACCCGTGCGTTCGACAAGCTGACCGACACATTCCGCCAGTCGTGTGGGGTGCCGGGGTTCGACGGTGTCGAGATGTTCCGTAATCCGAACGACCTGCGCGGGCGAGTTGCTGGGAGGCAGCGAACCGCGCACCGCGTCGTCGAACGTGGCGAGCGCGACTTTGTCGCTTTGGCGAATGATGCAATACGCCAACGTGGTTGCCAGGCGCGAGGCGTAGAGCAGTTTCTGCTGGTCGCCGCTGCCGTAGCGCATCGAGGCGCTGGTGTCGAGCATCAAGTGGCAGACAAAGTTCGTCTCCATCTCGTATTGCTTGACAAACAGCTTGTCGCGGCGGAAGAACACGCCCCAGTCGATATGCTTGGGATCATCGCCCCAGACGTACTGCCGATGGCCGACAAAATCGACCGCGAACCCCCCCAGCGGCGAAGCGTGCGCCCCGGCCAGATTGCCGAGCACCAGCCCACGCGGCGCGATCCGCCGCTGGACGGTTCGGCTCAGCGCTTCAGGGTTCAGATAACGGGAAAGGACGCTTTTGGCCATAAACTCGGCATGTGGGCATGCCAGGTAAGCGAACTCGGACCCCGCAAAGACCTTTTCTTTTGCGGCCGCGGGGTATAATTTAGACACACTGACCTGTCGAAAATCGAATTCTACTCTCAGGAGCCGTGGCAAACATGGCAGTAGCACTTAGTGAAAAGGCCGCCAGCGAAGTCAAGCGCATCATGGAAGAGCAAAAGCTCGAGCCGGGCATGGTCCTGCGCGTCGGCGTCACCGGCGGCGGGTGCAGCGGCTTCCAGTACAGCCTTGGATTCGACAAGGCGTTCGACGAAAAAACGGACAGCAAGTACGAATCACACGGGGTAACGGTCGTCGTCGACAAGAAAAGCTACCTGTTCCTCGACGGCACGACGGTCGATTTCTACGACGGTCTCGAGAAGCGCGGCTTCACGTTCGACAACCCGAATGCCGTGAAGAGCTGCGGCTGCGGCAGTTCATTCTCGGCCTAATGTCAGAAGACCGGTCGGATCGTAAAACATCGAACCCACGGACTCTTGTCCGTGGGTTTTTTATCGCGCCCTACTCAAACCGTCGCTCGATCCCGAAGGCCAACTCCAACTGCGGATCGCGCTCCAGCTCGGGGTTCAGCTCTTTGAAGAGCAAGCTGGGCTGAATGTCGTGATTGTTCTGGTACTTATTGCTTGAATAGGACGTGAAATCGCCGGCGATCTGATGATAAAAAATCTGGCAGATCGGCACGCCGGCGTAGATTCGCACCGGCTGGACGGCGAACATTTCAAGCGTCCAATAGCCGCAGAACCCGACATCGCCGAAGCCCGCCGTTACATGCACGAACAGTCCCAAGCGGCCGATTGACGAGCGGCCTTCGATCATCGGCACGTAGCCGTGCGTCTCGGTGCGCTCGATGGTGCGGGCCAAGTACAGTTGATTCGGGCTCAGTACCAGCCCTTCGGGTGGGATGGTGACACGGCGCACGCGGTTGGCGCGTCGCATGTCGAGCACGAGCTCCTCGTAGGTTAGCAACTCGTGGTGGAGCGACAGGTTGTAGCTGTTCGGATTGAGCTGCGCCTCATCGAACGGATCGATGATGATGTTCTCGCCCAGTTGTCGGCGAATTTCGAGGCCCGACAAAATCATGGCTTTGCCGTCTTGGTTCGTGAGAGGGGCGTCGATCGATCGGAACGCATACGCGGCTTCGCGGTTCGTGTCGCCTTCACGGTAGCCGCCACAGGTTCTTTCACACCATGGCGCGGACACAAGCTTAGCAGAAAACAGTGTGCACAGTCGGGTTTCCGTGCGATGCAAATTCGCCGCCCGTGCTGAATCAGGCGGTGGCTGAACGCGACCCATTCGCTTTGCGGCAGTTGCGCGATCAGCTCGCGCTCGATCTGGACCGGGTCGCTGGATTTCGTCAGGCCGAGGCGAAAACTCAGCCGCGCGACGTGCGTATCGACCACCACGCCCGAAGCGATGTCGTATGCCGTGCCCAGCACCACGTTGGCCGTTTTGCGTCCCACGCCCGGCAGTTCGACCAGTTCTTCGAGCGTTTTCGGCACACGGCCGCCGTGCTGGTCGATGATCGCCCGGCAGGCGGCTTGGATGTTCTTCGCCTTGTTTCGATAGAATCCGGTGCTGCGGATGTCGTTCTCCAGCTCCGCGATCGGTGCGTTGGCGTAGTCGTCGGCCGAGCGATACTTACGAAACAGCGTTCGAGTGACGATGTTCACGCGCTCGTCGGTGCACTGGGCCGACAGGATGGTCGCTACCAGCAATTCCAGCGGCGAGCGATGTTCGAGCGAACATTGCGCGTCGGGGTAGGCGCGCCCTAAAGCGCGAGCAATTCGCCGGGCGCGGCGCGCTCGTTCGGCGGTGTCAGGCATGAAGCGTCAGACGTCGAGCTTGCGGTGGGCGACAGATTCCAGCGGCGACAGCACCGATTATTGTCGACGGCTGGCCACGCCTGTCAAGCAAACGCCCCGCGAGGTTTAAGACACTACCCCCGGCGTGTTGGCGTCGGCGTGTATACTTGCTGCATGGACGAGCCGTACGATCCGCTGTACCTAAAAGGCATCGAGCTGTTTAACGCTTGCGAGTTCTTCGAGGCCCACGAAGCCTGGGAAGAATTGTGGACCGAACACTTCGGCCCCTCGCGTAAATTCTTCCAAGGGCTGATCCAAGCGGCGGTCGCCCTGCACCACTTCGGCAACGGCAACTTGCGCGGCGCTAAGAAAGTGTTCTTCGGCTCGATGGGGTATCTCGAACCGTATCGGCCGTTACACCTTGGACTGGATCTCGACAAGTTCGTTGCCGAAATGAAGCGCTGCTTTGCCGAGGTGGTGGCCAGCACCGAAGAATATCCCAAGGTCGAGATCGTTGCCGATCTGATTCCCGAGATTCACCTGGTCGAGTAGCGGGCGCTGTTGACTAGCGGGCGCTGTCGAGCAACCGCCGCGATCGCCGTGTCAGCCGCCGGCGGTGTTGTTATGGGTCGCGGCGGCGAGCGTTGTCTGATGCGCCGCGTCGTCCAGACCGCGCAGGAACCGCATCGAGTCGGTGAACTCTTGCGGACGGACGTTCAGCACTTGCTGCTTGAGCGAATCGCGCATCGAATCGGTCAGCACGTGAATGCGCGACGTATCGAAGGCAGGACTATTTTGCGCACGCTGGGCGAAGATCGTTTCCAGCTCGGCGCGATCGTTGGCCGCAGCCGAGCTCATCAGCGCCGATGGCCACTGAATGTGTCCCGACACCGGATCGAGCTGCGAGACGGTGAGCGTGGTGGGCTGCGAGATCGCCGATTCGTATTTCCGATCTCCGCGCGCGATGCTTGCGGTCCTCGCCTGCTCGGCCGCGCGGGACTCTTGGTTGATCTTCCGCATCTCGAAGTAGGTTTGCGTGGCTTTGAGCTGGTTATCGAGAGCGGCCGACTTGGCCTGTTCGGCATCGATCGCCGCCTGGGCGGTGAGCTGGTTGTAAATGCCCTGCGAGCGCACCAGGTTGCCCATGCCGGCAGCGTACGAGCCGTACACGGTGCCGCCCCCGTAACCGCCGCCGTAGCCACCATAGCCATAGCCACCATATCGATGGTACGGCCGATAATACTGAGCCACGACGACCGTGGAAAACAACATGACACAGCAGATCGCGGCGATGGCTGTCCTGGCCTTCATCTTTCGAAGCCCTTTTGAACGGGTTGTTAGACGCTTAATGCGCAAAACTTTTGTGGTAAAGCAACTGTTGCAACTGCAACTTCCAAATTAGCATGGATGGGGGGCTTGTGCGAGCAATTCTGCTGCGGTTTCGAACGGGGGGATCTCGGGTGATGCGATTGTCGAAATGGGTGGCAATTTGGGGTGTTTCTGTCGCTGTGCACTCGTCCCTGCCCGCGCGGGCTCAACAGCCCGCGGACGGCCAACCCTCCGCCAAGATTCAGGCCATTGATGCCGCCGGCGATATGGGCCCGAAAGGCGCCGCTTCGGTGGCATCGCTCGTGACTGCATTGGCCGATTCCTCAGCCGCAGTGCGTTGGCATGCCGCTCGAGCGCTGGGCGCCATTGGCCCGCAAGCGGCGCCGGCGGTCGGTGACCTGACGAAAACATTAACCGACCAAGATGCGAAGGTCCGTGCGTACTCGGCATTCGCGTTGGGTCGGATTGGCGCCGCGAGTAAGCCGGCGGTAACCGCCTTGGTCACGGCCGTGAAAGATGCCGACGCCGGTGTGCGTCGCGAGGCGTTGAAGGCGATCGCATTGATTGGCCCTGGTCCCGATGTCGCCGTTCCCTTGTTTATCGACGTGCTTTCAACCGCGCAGCCTGAAGAAGTGGCGCTGGTTTTACATAGCTTGGTCGAGTTCGGCGAGCCGATCGTGCCACGCCTGATCAAGGCGCTTGAACACGAGAAGGCGCGGTACTGGGTGTGCCTGGTCGTCGGCGATCTAGGTCCGAAAGCTAAGCTGGCGGTGGGCGCAATCGCGAAAATTTTGTCCGATCCGAATGTCGAAGTGCGCCGTGAAGCGCTGATTGCGCTGGGGCATATTGGTCCCGACGCAGCGTCAGCAGCCGCAGCGGTCGTCCCGTTGCTCGACGATCAGGATCAAACCGTGCGACCGGCCGCGGCATGGGCATTGGGCGCGATGGGGGCGCCGGCGCGCTCCGTGCTGCCCGCGTTAGAAGCTAAAGCCAGCGACCCTGACCCGGTGTTGGCCATGGTCTGTTCGTGGGCCGTCGCGAGGCTGGATCCGACGAATGGCGCGGCGCGGCAGCGCGCATTTCAAAAGCTTGCTGCCGGAATTGAACATGACCAGCCGCGCATTCGCGCTGCTGCGATCCACGGCTTGGCCGATTTGCAAATCGACGATCCGAGCTTGGTGTCGCTGTTCGTTGCAGCGCTGGATGACGCCGATTCATCGGTAGTTGGCATCGCGATTCGGGCGTTGGTCGGGCTGGGCTCGAAGTCCGTCGCCCCATTGACGCAAGCTCTGGGCGACGAGAACCTGCGTGGCCCCGCGGCCGTGGCCTTGGCGCAAATCGGCCCGCCTGCGGCCAGCG
>DASZPI010000295.1:0-2587 GCA_035550355.1 Pirellulales bacterium | reverse complement strand
AACTGGCAGCCGGTGAATGTGGCCACCGTCAGTCGCGCGCTGACGATGCTCTGGAATGAGTCGGCGCGCGTCGTCGATCCGCTCGACTTCCAGATGTACGCGTGGAGCGATTGGTCGCGGCTGGCACCCGGCGCGGGCGAGCCGTTTATCCAGGCGGTTCGCACGCGGCTGCGTGTGCCTGAGGTTGTCGCGCTCACGGCTTACGATCGGCTGCCCCAGGCGGCCGTGTCGTTCAGCCGGCGCAACATCTTCAAGCGCGACCACTACACGTGTCAGTACTGCGGCATGCAGCCGGGGAGCGAGGAACTGACGATCGACCACGTTGTGCCTCGCGCCGCGGGTGGCACGTCGATGTGGACGAACTGCGTGCTGGCATGCGTGGCGTGCAACAAGCGCAAGGCTGATCGCACACCGCAGCAGGCAGGCATGCGGTTGCGGAAGTCGCCGGTCCGGCCGACGTGGAAGCCGTTATACGCTTCGCCGGAGGTGCGGATCGAGAGCTGGTCGAAGTTCGTCAGCGAGGCGTACTGGAACGTTGAGCTGGCGACGCAATGACGTTGGCACGGCCGACCCGAGCAGGGGCGGGCTTGGGTCGCGCCGAACCAACGACACACGAGTGTGCTCCTGGGAGAGCAGACGGCCTCCAACACCGTCGCACGGGGTTCGACTCCTCGCGCTCGTGCCTTGGAGCGGGATTCGGGCGTCGGGATTCGGGGAAGCAGGCGTTTGCATCTGCCGCCCGACCTCTGAAGCCTGAATCCTGACCCCCGCTCGTGTCCCGGTGGTGTAACGGATCGCATTGGACCCTCCGAAGGTCCAGGTCCTGGTTCGATTCCAGGTCGGGATATTCGCGTGAACCCTGCGAGTGTGCTGGATCGCACGGCAGTCCTCGAAACTGCAAGACGAGGTTCGACTCCTCGGTGAGGTGCTGAAACGAAAACATGTTCTCGGAGTGTGTTGGATTCGCACACGACTCTGCGAAGGTCGAGGGCCAGGTTCGACTCCTGGCGAGGACACTGCTGACGCTGAAGCCAAACGGCCAGGCCGCTGCCATCAACTGAGCCCGCCGAGCGAATAGCGAGGACGAAGGGCGAGGGTGATAGTCATAGAATAGCAGCCTTGAAGTGGGTTCGACTCCCACCGGCGTCTTTGAAGGCGTTTTCAAGCAAGGTTGATCGCCGTCTGGCCGGCGGCGCACCGGGCCCCGCGGCATGCGGTTGGCACGGTGTGTTCCGCGCACGGGTTGTAACGACGACGGCATGAGCCACCACCGGTTAGCTCAGTGGATAGAGCACCAGACCGCTAATCTGGCTGTCACGGGTTCGACTCCCGTACCAACTCCGGGGCGAAAGCCTCACCCGGCCGAAAGGCCTCGCAGATGCCCGAGGGAGGCGGGCGATCGAAACGTCGGCGATCGATTGGCAACCTGCCGTGCTCAATGCACGCGCAGGTACCGCCGGTCGACGGCAGCACGCGCCAAGGCCTTGTAGTGAGCGGATACCGCGTCGGAGAGTTTTCGGCCGAAACGAGCGACGCTCGCCGTATCGAAGTGCAGCGCTAGTTGCATCAGAACGACGAGCCTAGCCCGACGGACGCCGTCAACTCGCCGGCGCTCAAGCTCACTCCGCACTTGGTGCGTGTGACGACTCGACTCGCTCCGCCGCCCGAGGGTGTGCTTCCGACCGAACCAAAACCGAACAACGAAACGTGCCGAAGCAACCTGCTGCAACGAAAGGAGGCAGACCATGATCCCGTTGAAGACGATCAAGATTCGCAACTACGAGATGGGCCTCTTGTTCCGCGACGGCGAGTTCAAGGGTCTGCTTGCAAAGGGTCGGCATTGGTTGCTGAACCCGCTGGGCAAGGTTCGTGTGGACGTGGTTTCGCAGCGCGATCCGTGGCTGGTCCACGAGAAGCTCGACGTCATTGTGAAGTCGGGTGCGCTCAAGGACCGCGCTGTGGTGATCGATCTGAAGGACGATCAGCGAGCGCTGGTCTGGATCGATGGCCGCTTCAGCCACGTGCTGCCGCCGGGCCTGTACGCCTACTGGATCGGCCTGCGCGAGGTGCGGGTCGAGGTGATCGACGCGCGCAGCGTACGGTTCGACCACAAGGACTTGGCGCTGGTGCTGAAGTCGCCGCAGGCGCTGCGCTTGCTCGACGTGTGCGAAGTGAAGCGCGACCACGCCGGTGTGTTGTTCTACGACGGCAAGTACGTCGAGACGCTCACGCCGGGCCGGTACGCCTTCTGGCGCGACACGCAGGCAGCGCTGGTCTACGAGGTGGACCTGCGCGAGACGATGCTCGATGTTTCGGGCCAGGAAATCATGACGGCCGACAAGGTGACGCTGCGTTTGAACGCTGTGGCGGTGTACCGCGTGCACGATGCACGTCAGTACGTCACGGCGGCCGACGATGCGAAGCAGGCGCTCTACCGTGACGCGCAGCTCGCGCTGCGCGCGGGAATCGGCGCTCGCGAGCTGGACGACTTGCTGGCCGACAAGGATGGCCTGGCGAACGAGCTGGCCGAACAGGTGCGCCGGCGCGCCGGTGAATTGGGTCTGGAGTTGATCTCGGTGGGTATCCG
>DASZPI010000294.1:0-3608 GCA_035550355.1 Pirellulales bacterium | reverse complement strand
CCGCAAGCGTCTGGAACACGTAATCGACCACGCGCGCCGCGGGCTCGTTGGCGGGGGTGTCGATCACCTTGATCGGCGTCGTGCGGAAGCCGTTCATCCAGCTTTCGATCAGGATCGATTTCAGCAAGCCGGCCAAGGCGCCTCCTTCGACCGAGCCGATCTGGCTCGAGAAGCCGAAGTCGCCCCCCAAGGCCGTGCACGCCACGAGCGAGGCGTCGTCCATCAACTCGGCCTCGACGACGCGCGACAACCAGCGTTGGCAGACGAAGAACGGCACCAGCACGCCGCGCATGCGGCGACGCTGCCACACCGCCGCTTCGAAGCCGCGGGCCGCCTCGGCATCCCACGGCGTGAGCAAGAACAGGTGCGGGGCCGGCTCGATCGCCCAGATCCGGTCGATTTCGGCCGCAGCGGCTTCGACATCCAGCTCGGGCGCAATGCGATACACGCGCTGGCCGTGCTGGGCGAGCCGGGCGGTCAACTCGCTGGCCAGCGGATTATCGCCGAGGACGATCGACGCTCCGAAAAACTCGGGTTGCTCGCGTCCGCTGGCTCGTGCCGGCGCCTCGGTCATGCGCAGCACGTAACGCGATGCGATCCGAGGCGTCGCCGGTTCGCGCAGGGCTTCGATCGGCGCGAACTCACCGCCCGATCGATCGCCACGCTCGGTCGGCGTTGCCGCGCCCAGCAGCGACCCCAAGTCGATTGCCTCGAATCGATCGGCGTCGTCGGGCGATCCCGGCCCGCCGGAAAACCACACGCGGTCGTTGGCCGGTTCGAGCACGATGCTCATGCGGTTGTCGAGCCGGCGCACGGTGTTCATCGACGGCGCGCCGCCAGCGTCTCCGCGGCGGGCGTCGGTTACATCGCGCAGGATTTGTTGAACGTCGGTCGATGAGAAGGCTCGACCCTCGGCCGTGCCCAGCAGCGATTGCAGCCGGATCAGCCGTTGCTGCGAGTGCGCGGGCGGCACGCGATCGCCGAGTCCCAGCAGGCTGTGATTCGTAGCCGCCACGCGATCGACCTCGCTGCGGACCTCGACGCGGGCCTCGTCGTACTCGACGTGGCAGAGCCGGTCGCTGCGCGAATCGCTGATGCACATGCTCCACGATCCGGCGCGATCGAAGCTGCGCACCAGCTCGACCGCCTCGTCGATCGAGCCGGCCTGCTCGAGCACGCGCTTGACCAGGATCGTGTGCAGCTTGCCGCCGGCGCGTTGCTGCCGGCGATCGAGCAATCGCGAGCTGGTGACCGTCAGGCGGCGGGCATTGATGCCGTTCAATCCCGACGACACGCCGGCCGAGGCGAACAGCACCGAGGCATGTCCCTGCGTGGGCCGGCGCACCTGCACCGTCGTGGTCAGGCAATCGGGAAGGCGCAGCGCCAATGGCGAGTCTTCGTTTGCCGAGTGCAATAGCGCGCCGCCGCGATTGCCTTGCGAGGACACCGCCATCTGCGCACAACCGACCCCTTCGCTCGCGCACGCCGCCACGTTGTATTCCAGCAGCCAGGCGAAATCGATTTCGGCGCCCTCGGCCACGCCGCGCAGCTCGTCGACCTCGTCGGCGTCGAGCCGCGATCGCGAGTCGACGGCCGCGCCGGCCGACGAGTCGATCAGACCGAGCGCCGCGAGCGGAATTCCTTCGAGCCGGGCGTAGATTTTTTGAATCGCCGGTCGCAACCGTCGGCCGTGCTCGAAGCCCATCTCGTACCTGGTGCCGACAAGGTGCACGATGCACGCTGCGGGCGAACCGTCCTCAGCGGCATCCTTAAACACCAGCTCGTCGCCGTGACCGGCAGGCAGGTCGATCCCGCGGGATGACGCCGGTTCGACCGGAGCTTCGCCACGATTCCCAGCGTCGATCGCGCCGGATCGCGGCACTCCTGCGAGCACGTGCATCACGTCGCGCAGCGTGCGGAAATCGGCGAGCGTCGTTTGACCGCTCGGCAGCTCGGCAAAATGATCGCGCAACTCGCCGAACAGTTGCGCCTTCTTGATGCTGTCGATCCCCAGGTCGGCCTCGAGGTCCGCATCGAGATCGACAATCTCGCGCGGGTAGCCTGTCTGCGCGACCACGAAATCGATCAACAGGCTCTGAATCTCGGATACTGGCAGCGGCGCTGCCGACGTACGCCGATCGGTCGTAGCAGGCGCGTTCGGCGCAGACACAGTCGGCGCAGGGGACGATTGAGTTTTTGACGACTCGGCCAGCCAATCGCCCTTGCCGCGCGAGCCATGCAGCAAGTTCAGAATGTGTCGCAGCGTGGGAAAATCGGCCAGCGACAGATCGGTCGCCGCCGTGAACTCAAAATACTCGCGCAGCTCGCCGAACAGTTGCGCCTTCTTGATGCTGTCGATCCCCAGGTCGGCCTCGAGATCGGAATCGAGATCGACAATCTCGCGCGGATAGCCGGTCTGCTCGACGACAAAATCCAACAGGAAGTTCTCGAGGCGAGCCGTGTGGCTGGCGGTCGCCGATGGTTCGACCGGCGGCGGCGACACTGCCTGCGGCGGCGACACTGCCTGCGGCGCCGTTGGCGATTGCGGCGACACTGGCGCTTGCGGCGGTGCGACGATCGGCTGCGCCGCGCGTGCCGCGCGGCGGGCTGCGGTGGCGTCGACGCTTTCGATCGGCACGCTGCGCGGCTCGGCCGGCGCGACGCGTTCTCGTGAGGAATATGCCTCGCGGCGGGTTCGCTCTTTACGCGCCGCGGTGGCGTCGAAGTGTTCGATCGTCAAAGGCATCGAGAGTTGACCGTGGGTTGGAATCGTCGGCTGCGGTTGGATTGCCTGGGGTGGATCGCCTGGCACGACCCAGGCCTGGTACGCAACGCCGGCAATCGCTTGAGCATAAACACCGACGCGGCGCGCCGCTTCATTTTCGCCCGTCGCGTTCCGCTCGAACGTGATTCGCTCGATCTCGGCAAGTCCTTGGGTCGCCTGCAGGTGGCCGAACTGCCGGACGAGCGGAGTCAGCGGGACGGTTTTCGATGCCGGCGGCACCGCCGCGACCGACTCGATGACGCCGAGAATCTTGTTGCCGTCGCGGCGCGCATCGGACAGCCGCTTGAGCAACAGCGTGGCGACCCCTTCGCCGGGAACGAAGCCCGCGTCGTCGGCTCGCGGCGGCGCGGCGGTCGCCAGCAGTCCGCGCATCGAGAGCATTTCGTAGGTCGGCAGGTCCATCGACCGTTGACCGGCCGAGCAGAGCACCAGGTCGCACGCGCCGCTGGCCAACAGGTTGACCGACGCTTCGAGCGCAGCCAGCGACGAAGCGAGGCCCGAATCGACCGCCAGGGCGCCGCCCATCAGATCGAGCGTCTTGGAAATTCGCGACGCCAGCGTGCTGCTGGTAAAGCTGCCGGTCTCGTCGAGCAGTGCGGGCTTGGCGGCGAAGAACTTGCTTTCGAAGCCGTCGGCAATTTGTTCCGCGCGGGGGCCGGTGATTCCGTGGCTGGCCAAGGTCTGCGCGAGCGTGTGGCGGAACTCGGCCAGCTGCAAGCCGATCTGCAATTGGTTGGAAAAGTCGCCGCCGAAGATCGTGCCGACGACCACGGCGGTGCGCGTGCGATCGAACGGCTTGCGATCGTAGCCTGCCTCGGCAAGC
>DASZPI010000293.1:0-11241 GCA_035550355.1 Pirellulales bacterium | reverse complement strand
AATGTTCAGCAACGCTTCAGGACGTTCATCAATGGCGACTTTCGCGCTGACCGTGCCAACCGCTTCCAGTTGATTCGTCGGCAGGCCGTGCTCATCGATGTAGTAGACGATGTCCTTCGTCAATCGCACCGGCGGGTCGTTCATCGCGTAATCGAGGATCGTCATCGTCAGCCGCGTGAGACCATCGCGGCCGGCCGGAAGCACCCACACGTACATGTCGGCGTAATGGGCAACCAGGATGCCGGGCTGATGCTTGGGGACCGCCGATTTTGGACCGAAGCAGAACCAGCAGGGCCCGTTCAGGCACTCGGACGTGGTAATGCCGGCGGTGCGCTGGCGGATATTGCCATCGGGATCGCCAGTGTAAAAGGAGTTGAACCGAGTCTGGCAATCTGGGCAGTTGGACGACGGAAACGATCCACAGCAGTTGGCGACCACACGCTGATACGCGCAGCGCATAAGTTCAAGCTTGCGCGGGTCGTTGATCGGCACCATCGTAAATGCCTCGTTCGACTGATACTGGGCGCTGCCATTGAACCCCAGCGTGTTGAGCACGAACTGGCCGATGGTGAAGCCAATGGTTAGTGGCGAGAATGACCCATTGAGTTCGGCGGTGGTGGTGTTGACCACCTGGTTCGTGCCTTGTGTCGGATACGAAAAGCAAGGCATCGAGTACGGGTTGTAAACGAACATCGCCAGGTTGTTCAGCACCTGCTGCTGGTGAATGTCGGCAACCGTACGCGCCTGATTGATCGTGTTGCGGCGCAGCGGAATGTGCGCGCACCCGGTCGAAACCACGGCGACCAACACGACCAGCAGCCAGCCCCGCGATCGTTCCGCCGGCACGTCGCTGCCGAGAATTGCGTGTTTTCTTCTCGCGCTGATCATGCCGAGCAAACGCACAGGGAAAGGAAAACGGATTGTCTCCTGTTGGGACGTATCGTCGGTGCACGCGAGTCGGAATTAGCGGGATATTCCGCCGTCCAAACGGATTACGCCATCGCGCGGCGAGGAATAACCGCTACAGCCCCACCGTCGCGGTCGAGCACCGCAGAATATGGAGCAATCGCTCGGCGCCCCCGGCGATCATCAATACAGAAAATGCCGCAACTCGGCCTTCGACGAGTGCATGTGCAACACATCTCGCTTCACGAGCGGCGGCCGGTCGCCCCGATGGGTTAGCCCGCGCTGTGTTGTCAGAAAGCTTCGATAACCGACATCAACGGCGATACGAGGGTCGCGATCGGCAATGAAATCGCGGCTGGGCCTGCCCCGTGGACAGCAGAAGTGGTCGCATCGCACACCAAGCCTTTGCTCGATCGTCGCCTTCGATTGCGTCAGCTCGGACCGAACCTCGTCGCTTGTAAGTTGCGCAAGGTTGCGATGCGTCACCGAGTGCGAACCGACCCTCACCAACGGAGATTTGGCCATCTGCGCGATGTTGTCCCAACTCATGTACCGTGGTTGGCCGACGAAACCGGTGATCACATAGACCGACATCGGTAGGCCTAGCCGCTCGCACACGGGCCAAGCGTTGCGATAAGTGGTCTCGAGCCCATCGTCGAACGTCACTGTGAACAGCGGTTGATCGAGCCCAGATTGCGAATCCATACGGTCGAGCGCATCGTCGATGCCGATGAACGCGCCCAGCTCGCGCATCAGCATCAATTGCGATTCAAGCCGGTTGATTTCGTTGTCTTTGACGTCGTGATAGCAGATGAAGCGAATTCCAGGCTGTGGACTAGCGCCGAGTTTCCACCACGACATGACACGCAGCGCAAGTGCGCGGCCAACATTTCGTAGGTGCTCCGTAACCATCGGCTGAATTCTGGACCGTTCGACGTCGCCGGCTAAGATTGCCAAAGTGTCGCAATCGCCGGTCGGCGAGCACTTCGTGGGTATCTGCATTTAATATGCACCGAACGCCCCGAGAAAGCGGAGCTTGAGCGAGAATGCTTCGCCAAGGATGAGGACCACCACAACCTACAAGGTACGACAAATTGTCGCAACAAATCCATCGAAAGATGGATAACTCGTAATCTTTCCAGTGAGCGTTCTAACATGTTTCAGCTTCGACCCGCGAACCAACGCGGCCACGGCAATTACGGCTGGCTGGACACCTGGCACAGTTTTTCGTTCAACGACTACTACGATCCGCAGCACATGGCGTTTCGGGTGCTGCGCGTGATGAACGAAGATCGTGTGGCCCCGGGACAAGGCTTCGGCATGCATGGCCATCGCGATATGGAAATCATCACCTACGTGCTTTCAGGCGAGCTCGAGCATCGCGATAGCCTGGGAAGCGGCGAAGTGCTGCGCCCCGGCGAGTTGCAGTACATGTCGGCCGGCACCGGCATCAGGCATAGCGAATTCAACCCATCGGCCACTGAATCGGTACACCTGTATCAGATTTGGATTGTTCCGGAGCAGGCGGGTCTACAGCCGACGTACGCGCAACAGGCCTTCGATCCATCAGAGAAGCAGGGACGATTGCGGGTCGTTGCCTCAGCCGACGGCCGCGACGGATCGATTCGCGTCCGTCAAAACGTATCGATCTACTTGGCGACGCTCGAAGCCGGGCAAGCGATCGCAGCGCCGTTCGAAACGGGCCGGCATGGTTGGTTGCAAATGCTACGCGGCTCAGCGCAAGCGGGCGCGGACGCGCTCGCGGCTGGCGACGGCCTGGCGATCAGCGAGGAACCGAACGTGCGGATTGAAGCGCAGGAAGCGGCCGAGATCATGCTGTTCGATCTACCGTAGCGGGCAGAACCACGCCGACGCGGGTGTTTCCCACCCCGGCCCGGACTTGCTGTCTGATGCCGAAGACATAGGTTTGCATAGGGCGTATCGAAGCTGTTTTGCACGAGAGTCGCGCATGCTAATCAACTTGGTTTATATGAGTGCGGCAACGCGCGATTTCGACTCTTTCGAATTGACCGCGTTGTTGGCCAAGGCACGCGAGAAAAACAGCCGGCTCGACGTCACGGGCATGCTCGTCTATCACGACGATGCCTTTCTGCAGGTGCTCGAAGGACATGAACCAGCGGTGCAGTCGCTATACGACCGAATCAAACTCGACGATCGTCATACCAACTGCACGGTTTTGCTGCGGTCTTTCATCGATCAGCGCAACTTCGGCGAGTGGACAATGGGCTTCGTGAATACGAAGCTCTACGGACCGAAGACCCTGCCAGGATTCAGCGACTTCTTCGGGCGACGGTTCGACGCGGAAGCATTTAAGAAAAACTCCGCCATTGCCCAAAAACTGCTCCTCGGCTTCCGCGATGGACAGTGGCGGCAAGCGGTCGATCACGGCGCACCCACCCAAGTCGCCACGATCTAAGTTCCAAGGCACCTCCGTCGTGTCCGAATCGACGTGGTATAATCGGCCGCCCGCAGGCGCACGAGACTTGTGGGAGGGCCCATGGACGACGACCGTGCACATTCGTTTGATCTGCTCCTGGATAATACCGCTGCTCGTGACCGTCGTGGCTGATCCGGCCCAGGGCGATCCAGCGAAACTGAGCGGCGTACATCGAGTTGTTTTTCTCGGTGACAGCATCACGCATTCGGGGCAATACATCGACTTTTTCGAGACGGTGCTGCGCCTCCATCAGCCGCAAATCCGCTGCGATTTTCTGAACCTTGGCCTGCCGAGCGAGACGGTCTCGGGGCTTTCAGAGCCGGGACACGCCGGCGGAAAGTTTCCGCGACCCGACCTGCACGAACGCCTCGATCGCGTGCTCGCACAGACAAAGCCCGATTTGGTAATCGCCTGTTACGGCATGAACTGCGGCATCTACCATCCGTTCAGCGATCTGCGGTTCGCGCAGTACCAGGCTGGACTGGAGTACCTCTACGTTCGTGCCACGATGGCCGGCGCGGCGCTGGTGCTTATCACGCCGCCAACGTTCGACCCGATGCCGATCCGGGCCAAGACACTTCCGGCCGGTTTGGACGAGTATCGGTCGCCGTACGAAGGCTACAATGACGTGCTGGATCGCTACGCGCAGTGGCTGCTGGACCAGCGTCAGCGAGGCTGGGACGTGGTCGATGCGCACGGTCCGATGAATACGTACCTGGCTAAGGCCCGGGAGCGCGATCCATCGTTAGTATTGGCGCGCGACGGCGTGCACATCGACGCGACCGGCCATTGGTTGATCGCAAAGCAATTGCTTTTGTACTTCGACATCGACAGCGATGAAGTCGCCAGGGCCGATAGTATTGACCGTATCTTGCATTCCGCGCCGCATGGCAATGACGTGCTCACCCTTGTACGCGAGCGCAATCGGCTGCTGCGCGACGCTTGGGTATCGGCCACGGGCCACAAGCGGCCTGGCATGAAACAAGGCCTGGCGCTTGATGAGGCTTTGGCTAAGGCCAAAGAAATCGACACCGACCTGCGCAAGCTTACCGGGTCGATGTAGATCGACTTGGCCCATCGAGGCGCGCGGATGGCGCGTCGCCACTACTGGCTCGGCGGCTCGCTGCTTCGCTTGAGGCCGAGGTGCTCATAGCACATAGCTAGCGATTCATTCACCGCTGCGTCATCGCGTTTCAGAAAGCGAATCGTTTCCAGGTCGCGGCGGGCGTCTTCCCAGCGCTCGAGTTGCACGTAGACATGGCCCCGTGTCTCCAACAGGGTCGGATGATGCGGATGCGCTTGCAGGGCCGACTCGACTAATGACAAGGCGCGATCCAAATCGAGCGGTTCTGCGTGCGACAACAGCCATGCCAGGTTGTTCGACGCCTCGGCAAGATCGGGTTGCCGCCGCAGGGCCTCCTCATAATGTCGGCGCGCGACGATCGGGAGCCCGCGCTCGAGTGCATTGGTTCCGAGCATGACATGTCCCGCCGGCGGGACGTCGTCGAGCCGCAGCGAGTCGAGGTAAGCACCCGCTCGCACCGCGGCTTTATCGCCGCGATTGCGAACTTCAATGAGCCGCGTGAGGATCGCCAGGTTGCTGGGATCCACCGATAGCGCCATGCTCAAGCGGTCGAGAAAACCCTGATAATCGGCCGACCCTGCCAGATCAGCATCCGCCCAACGAACGTAAATCTCACCGATCTGCCGACGCACTGCGGGCGTGTTTTCGCTAGCGCGGCCTGCTTCGAGAGTTTCAATGGCCTGTGCATAGTCGTCAAGAATCAGGTACGCGCGGGCCAGCGCATCGCGCGCTACGCGATCCTCAGCATTCCGACCGAGCCGCTCGGTCAGGTACTTGCACGCCAATGCCGCTTCAGTCCGAGCCTCATCGCGGCGTCCATTGGCCAAGTGCACATTCGCCAACACGAGCAACAGGTCGGGGCGCAAAGATGCCGCGGCGGCGAGATGTGGCTCCGCCTCGCTGAAGCAACCCAGGTTGATTAGCAGACGCGTCATGTGCAGGTGGGCCTGTGGATCGTCGGGCGCGGTTTTAAGTCCGTGCTCGAGATGACGCCATACATCGCGTGCTTCACCCAAAGTCAGTGCCGTCTTACTGAGCAGTTGCTCCGCCTGCCAGAAATGGGCGCGCGCGTACCCAGTCGACTTGAGATCGGCGATCGCTCGCATTTGTGCTGCGCAATGGTTGGAATCTCCCAGGGAATTGGCGATCAAGGCTGCTTCATAGCGCCAAAGCGGCTCGACGGGCTGTAATTGGGCGAGCCGGTCGAAGCACAACCATGCCAGGCGATCGTCGCCTGCTTCAACGGATACTGTCGCGGCGCGTTTGTAATACTCGACAAAATCGCAGCTCTCAGTCGTGGCAAAAATCCACACCGCACCGGCAACAAGCAACATTGCTGCAGCCAGAACGGGGAGCGCGTGGCGCAATAGCCCGAGACGGATCGCGCGCGTCGCATCGGCGCCATCCTCAATCACGCCGAATGCATAAATGACCGACCAAAACAGCCCGACGATTTCGCCGCCGATCGCGACCAACGGGCGAGCACAGGCGTAGAGCAAGATGTACAGCAACCGCCTCACACGCCGCAGCCACGTACCTTGTCCCAGAGCTGCGGCCTCGAGCTCATCCTGCGCCACGCCAAGCACGAATAACAACTCGCGCCAGGGGGAGAGAAGCGTGTCGTACACGAAGCGCGGAGCCATCGCGATGCACCGCACAATGCTCCTGAGACGGCGATTCATTGCCGGACCTCAGCCAAGGCCGGCCTGGCAAGCGCAGCGGCGTTTGACGATGGGCAGACCCACGGCAGGATCATCTGCAATAGCAGCAGAACTGCGAACGCTGCTCCGATTGCCAGTGTACCCTGTTGAACGCGCAGCAGTTGGCGTGCATCTGAGCCGGCCACCGGCGCCAGCTCGCCGTGTTCCGTTAGCACGTAGCCGCGCGCCGCACGTAGGACAGCTTTGTCCGATGGGACGGGAATCGGCAATTCAGACTTGAGTCTCTTTCGCCGCCGGAGGCGGGGACGCAATGCAAGAAGCTGGTCGAAATGCCAAATCAGCCATGCCACCACACCCGCAAGCGCGACGATGGTCAGCAACTGGACCAAGCCGGCAGGCATCGAGATTTGCCAACGATCGACCAGCATCGTGGCGACAACGATTCTCAGAACTTCGGCTGCTCCAGCCCAGACAATCGACCAAAGGACGACCAACAGGCTGTCGAGCAAATTTCGTCGGCGCAAAACGACATACAGGGTCGTAATCCCAATGGTCGCCAACAAGAAGACAATCTGACCAACCGTAGGACCCAGCGGACTTGGGCCGTGTCGGGTGAGTAGCTCGCCATCACGCGGCAAGATGAGTACGCCGATCGAATCGAGCGTTGCCACCGAACAGCCCATGGCAGCATCGTATGCCCATCGCCAAACGTTGGCATCGCCTGGAAATGGCACCACGGCCATGATCCACGAGCCAAGCCAGATGGGCAGCACGGCCCACATGAGCTCGCCTCCGCCGCAACGCGCCGCGCACGAGGCAACCAGCATCAACACACTGGCGATTGCCAAATGAGAAACATTCGTGAACACCGCAACCGTCAACAATAGCAAGGCCGCCACAACCGGCTTGACGGGCCAGGTGCGCTCGTCGAGCGGCAGCAAGTACTCTCGCCCCCGGACAACCATGGCGGCCAGGGCTGCGGCCCAGATCAGCGGTAGCAGACAATATGCCAGTACGTTACACATCGCGACAATTTGCGATGCCACCAAGGGCGCATACGCTGCAACTGCCATGCTTGCGCAAAAGAATGCCGTGGCGTGATTACGCACGGCCTCGGGCTTGATTCCCCGCAGCAATTGCCCCATCGGCCAATACCTTGCAGACGTACCCGATCAGTAGGATGCCGCGGTCCCCTTGGCAACGGACACTTCCAGCATAGCAGTCATCGCGGCCTAGAACACGATTACGCAGAAAAAAATTGCACGAAACGGTGTGATTGACTGCGATTCGTGCCCCTCGCCGATCGGCGCGGATTTGATAGCATGAGCTTCCATGTCGACCAGCCCGATGATGCAGCAGTATCTCGACGCCAAAGCAGCGTGTGGTGACTCGCTATTGCTGTTTCGCATGGGCGATTTTTACGAACTTTTCTTCGAGGATGCGAAGACTGCCGCCCGCCTGCTGAACCTCACGCTGACGAGTCGCGATAAAGGAGAGAACGCCGTGCCGATGGCGGGCTTTCCCTACCATCAGCTCGAAAGTTATCTTGGCAAGCTCGTTGCCGCGGGAGTGCGAGCTGCGATCTGCGACCAAGTGGAGGATCCGAAGCAAGCCAAAGGCATCGTGCGCCGCGAGGTGACGCGCATCGTCTCGCGCGGCACACTAACCGACGACGCCTTGCTCGATCCGCGCACGAGCAACTACCTGGCAGCGATCGCATGCGAACCCAGTAGTAAACAGCCGGTCGGCATCGCGTGGGTTGAGCTATCGACAGGCCGGTTCTTCGCTTCGCAGTCTGCGCCCGAGCGTTTGGCTGATGAACTCGCCCGGATTGGTCCGGTCGAATGCTTGGTCAGCGACGCTAGCGACCCGCCGTCGATGCTGCTCGCCGGGATTACCGTCACACGCCGCCCGGCATGGGCGTTTGCGCATCGGCAAGCCTGCGAGAATCTGTCGCGGCATTTCGGCACCGTGAGCATGGAAGGCTTCGGCTTTAGCGACGACGATGTCCCGGCAATCCGCGCCGCGGGGGCGATTCTCGACTATCTGATTGAGACGCAAAAAGCCTCGCTGGCACATCTCGACCGGCTGGTTCGCTACCGCACCGGCCTGACGCTTGAGATCGACGAATCGACCCGACGCAGCCTCGAGATTTCCCGCACGCTTCGCGACAATCATCGCGAAGGATCGCTGCTGGCCGTACTCGATCGCACGGTCACGTCGATGGGCTCGCGACTACTGGCCGATTGGGTAACGAACCCCCTCGTCGAGATCTCTGCCGTCGAATCTCGGCTCGATGCTGTGGCTGAGCTCGTCGACCAACCGTTGTTGGCATCCGAGCTGCGCGAGCAACTGCGACCAATCCACGATCTCGAACGCCTATTGGCGCGAATCACCACCGCACGGGCCACGCCGCGCGACCTCAGCGGCATCGTGCGCACGCTCCGTGTCTTGCCAGTCATCAAGGCAAAGCTTACTGCCCGCCAGAGTTCTCGTCTTAACGCACTCGAAGCCCAGTTAGAGTTGCTCCCTGAGCTGCGCGCGGCACTCGACGCCGCCTTGGAAGACGATTGCCCATTAGTCAGCAACGACGGAGGGTTCATCCGCTCGGGATTTAGCGCCGAGCTCGACAGCCTGCGCGAACTCGCCGCGGGTGGCAAACAGTGGATCGCACGATATCAAAGCGACGAAGCTGCCCGCACTGGCATTTCGAGTCTGAAAGTCGGCTTCAACAGCGTGTTTGGCTATTACCTGGAAGTCACGAACACGCACCGCGATAAGGTTCCGCCACACTACATTCGTAAACAAACGGTCAAGAATGCCGAGCGCTACATCACGCCCGAGCTGAAAGAGTACGAAGAGCGCGTGCTCACCGCCGACGAACGGGCCAAAGAACTGGAACAGCGACTGTTCATCGAGCTGCGCCAGCAAGTGGCGGATGAAGCCAAGCGCTTGCGTGCGACCGCCGAAGTACTGGCCGAGACCGACGTGCTGGTGGCACTTGCGGAATTGGCGCGACAACGTGGTTACTGCCGGCCGGCAATCGTTGCCGAGCCAGTGCTACGCATCGTCGACGGCCGCCACCCCGTGCTCGATTCGCTGCTGGCAGACGGACAATTCGTGCCCAACGACACGATCGCCGGGCCAGAGGATGGTATGGTGCTGCTCATCACGGGGCCTAACATGGCGGGCAAAAGCACCTACATTCGCCAGACGGCATTGATCGCCCTCATGGCGCAGCTGGGCAGCTTCGTGCCCGCGCGCGAAGCGACGGTCGGCTTGGTCGATCGCATCTTCGCGCGCGTGGGGGCCAGCGACGAGTTGGCGCGCGGCCAAAGCACGTTTATGGTCGAAATGACCGAGACCGCTCGAATCCTGAATACCGCTACGAAACGCAGCCTGGTGATCTTGGACGAGATTGGCCGCGGCACGAGCACCTACGACGGCGTGTCGCTGGCGTGGAGCGTGGTCGAACACCTGCATCAGCACATTGGCTGCCGTACGCTGTTCGCGACGCATTATCACGAACTCACGCAGCTTGAGACGACGCTGTCGAGAGTGCGCAATCTGAACGTCGCCGTGCGCGAATGGCAGGATAACCTGGTGTTCCTGCACCAGATCGTTTCCGGCGCCGCCGATAAAAGCTACGGCATTCATGTGGCGCGCCTGGCCGGGGTGCCGAGCGGCGTCGTCGAACGGGCGAAGCAGATTCTCGCTCAGTTAGAGCACGATCACCTCGATCCGCGCGGCCGGCCGAAATGGGCTCGCGGCAGAATCGGCCGCGCCGCCGATTTGCAGCTTTCCCTGTTCGCCGAACCTGAGCACCCTGTGCTCGAAAAGCTGCGCGAGCTCGATGTCGATCAACTCACGCCGATGGCTGCCTTGGCATTGCTGAATCGATGGCGCGAGGAACTGTGCGGTCCGGCAATGTCGGCCGGTGGCAGCGAAACGTCGCTAGCCGAAGCGGCGAGGTAATCCGGTGCTCGGCGTGCAAACTCGAATGTGGCTTCGCTCGGCCCGGCGCTCCCTGGGCGACTTGATATTCCCACCAGAGTGCTTGCTGTGCGCAGCTCCACTCGAAGTGCCGTCGATGCGTCCGCTGTTGTGCGACGATTGCCGCGAACGGCTTACTGGCCAAACCGTCGTCCGTTGCGGCCGTTGCGCGGCACAAACGCCGCTACCGACGATGCCAGAGGTCGGGTGTGCGCTGTGCGGCTCTGTGACGCTGCGTTTCGATCGGGTACTTACGCTGGGTAGTTACGACGCGTCGCTGCGCGAGGCTGTGTTACGGATGAAGCGGTCGCGGAACGACCCGTTGACCATGGCAGTTGCCGAGCTGTTGCTGGAGCATCTTGAAGAACGCCTCACGATGCTCAAGCCAGATTTTGTGGCTCCGGTCCCAATGCATTGGCTCCGCCGGCTGCGGCGAACGACGAATAGCCCCGACCTGCTGGCCGCGTTGATCGCCCAGCGATTGCGTTGCCCGTGGCATCCGCGCAGCGTGGTGCGCACTCGTTCGACGCAGCCGCAGAATCGTTTGTCGCCCACCGAGCGGCGACGCAATGTGCGGGGCGCATTCACCGCAAACCGGTCCATCGATTGGGCCGACAAACGCGTGCTGCTAGTCGACGACGTTCTGACAACGGGTTCAACGTGCAGTGAAATCGCCGCCACGTTAAAAAAGTCCGGGGCCACGGTGGTCAACGTCGTCGTAGTCGCGCGTGCCCAGGGGCAGCTATGATAGGTACTCATGCCTCAACTCAAGCTTCGCATTGGCACGCGTGGTAGCCCGTTGGCCCGTTGGCAGGCCGAATGGGTTGCAGAGCGCTTGCGCGACCATGGACACACGATCGAGTTAGTGCTGATCTCAACGCGCGGCGACCAAGTCAAATCCGGACCGATTGCAGCAATCGCCGGTGGCGACGGGGTCTTCACCAAGGAACTGCAGCGGGCGTTGCTGGCCGAGACAATCGATCTAGCGGTTCATAGCCTGAAAGATTTGCCGACCGAGCCGGTCGAGGGTCTGACCCTTGCCGCGGTCCCGCCGCGGGCCAGTGCGTCTGACGTGCTGGTGGCCCGGAGCGTGCAATCGCTCGACGAGCTGCCGCTGGGCGCAACGATCGGCACCGGCA
>DASZPI010000292.1:0-2900 GCA_035550355.1 Pirellulales bacterium | reverse complement strand
GGAGGTCGCCGCGGCCACGGAGTTGTCGATCGACGGCGGGGCGCCGACCCGTCGCGGGGCAATCACAACGTCGTCGCGTGTCGTCGGTCCAGGCTTCTCGTTTTCGTTCGAAGGTTCCGCATCATGAACTCGACCGAAGCGCAGCGCAACGATGCGCCGAAGAATGCGGGGCGGCGTGCGCCGGCCGAGGCCGAGCGCTTCACGTACGCCAGCGGCTCGCAGCCGTTGGACGGCTACACGATCCGCCGCGGCATTGGTCATGGCGGCTTCGGCGAGGTGTACTACGCCACCAGCGACGCCGGCAAAGAAGTGGCGCTGAAGTTCATTCGCCGCAACCTCGACGTCGAGCTGCGCGGCGTCCAGCAGTGCCTGAACCTCAAGCATCCGAACCTGCTGGCGTTGTACGACGTGCGCACCGACGCGCAGGGGCAAAGCTGGGTGGTGATGGAATACGTGGCCGGCGAAAGCCTCGAGGCGGCGCTGGCCAAGCATTCTGACGGCATGCCGGTGAACGAAGCGCTCGATTGGTTCCGCGGCCTGGCGGCTGCCGTGGGCTATCTGCACGATCAGGGGCTCGTGCACCGCGACCTCAAGCCGGGCAACGTGTTCCGCGATCTTCCCGCCGGCGGCGCCGGCGCGAAGGGAACCGTGAAGCTAGGCGACTATGGGCTGTCGAAGTTCATCTCGGTCAGCCGCCGCAGCGGGCACACCGAGAGCATCGGCACCGTGCACTACATGGCCCCCGAAATCGCCAGCGGGCGCTACGGCAAAGAGATCGACATCTACGCGCTCGGCGTGCTGTTGTACGAGGTGCTCACCGGTCATGTGCCGTTCGAAGGCGAAAGCGTGGGCGAAGTGTTGATGAAGCATCTCACCGCCGAGCCCCAGCTCAACCGAGTGAGCGAGCCGTATCGATCGCTCATCGCAGCCTGCCTGGCCAAGGACCCGAAGCGGCGGCCACAAAGCGTCGCCGAGCTGCTCCGTCGGTTGCCGGGCGCTGAAGCTCCGACGGATACCGGCCCCGCTCCGTCGTCGACGACCAGCACCGCGCCAACGGCCTGGCCCCAGCCGACCGACAAGCTGGGATACCAACTGCTGAGCGTGTGGCGCGCGTTGCCGGTATGGGGACGCGTGTTGGTGGTGGTCGCGGCCTTGATTTTCGTGAGATCGGTTCGTGCACAAGCCGGCGTGCCGGTAGCGTGGGGGGGCATTTTTGTCGGGGTGATGGTGATTGCGGGCATCCTGATGCTCCGCGCCGCTCAACAAACCTGGCGAATGCGCGCCGCGATGCACCTGCCGCGGCAGGGTTGTTGCAAGCCGCGGCGCAAGCAAGTTGCCGTGGAATTTGGTCGTCGGGGGACGTACCAGCCGGCCGCCGCCGCGCCGCGGCGTCCCGAGCCGATCGCCGTCAGCGCCATCTTGCACCGCAGCAGCGCGCCGGCACGGGTGCGAACGGTTCGCGAGCGCCTTGCCGACCTCACCGGCTCGATGCTCCTGGGGTTCTTCGCCTGCCTGGCGACGACCGTGGTTGTCGGCGTGTTGCACGGCACGATGCCCGCGGCCGAGTTGGCAGCCTGGCTGCTGCTGACGAGCGTCTGCGGCACGTGGCTGGTGCTGATCATGGCCGCGCTGTGGGACAATCGGCGTGGCGATGCCTTGGTGCGCCGATTCGTGATGCTGGTCGTCGGCCTGGCCTGGGGCGCGGCCGCCTGGGGTTTCGATCGCCTGTTGTGGGTGAGCCTGCCTTACGAAATGTTGTTCGATCATCCGCACGATCCCATGAACCTGCACCTGTATGGCGTCGATGGCCAGCCCGAGCTGTTGACCTACATGGCGTACTTCGGCTGCCTGATGTTCCTGGTGCGCTGGTGGCTGCAAGCCAGCGCGACACGCTCGTCGCGCGTGAGCCTATGGTCGTTGGGAGCCAGCGTGGTCGGCGCCGGGGTAATCAATGTGTTCTGGCCATTCCCGCAGCCGTGGGGCTTGGCGGTCGCGGGGGTCACGTCGTTTTCCGTGCAATTGGCCAGCCCCTGCCGCGATCGCAAAGCACGGTCGGCTCCCGCGGAGGTGTAACCATGAAGAGCCGCAAAGGCGAGTTGACGATCCTGGTCGCGGTGCTGCTAACCATGGTGCTGCTGGTCGCCGCGGCGGTGCTGATGATGGTCCTGGCGATTCGGCACGTTAGCGAAATGCCGCAGCCGGTTGCAGCACCGCGCTCAGCGAGCGCGCTAAAGAAGCAATCGCCCCCCAGCGCCAGCTCGCCCACGGAGCGCCCGGCATGGGTCGATGAACAACCCGGCCTGACGGGCAACGTGTACCACGAGACCATCGAGGTCGGCCCATACACCACCCGCGACGAATGCAACGAGGCGCTGCTGCCGGCGTTGCGCACCGCCATGGCGGCGTACACCGACCGCCTCTGCGGCCAGTCGTTGAGCGGCCAGGTCACGATCGCCGACGCCGAGCTGCGCCGCGACGTGCTACGCGAGACATGGCAAGAAACGGTCGATACCTCGGTCGGCCCGATGCAGAAACTTTACGGCCGGCTGCAATTCGACGAACGCCTGCGCGGCCGCGTCGAGCAACTCTGCCGCTGGGTAGCCGTCGAAACGCGGCTGCGCTGGGTAGGAACGGTTACCGCAGCAATTTTGCTGCTACTCGGCGGCAGTCACCTGTGGCTGCGACGCGGCAGACCATCTGCTGAATTACAGGGGGCTGGCGCGTCGGGGCGATAGTCCAAGCCATCGGGTTGCGGTCTCTCGTCGCTTGGCTAATACTAGCGGGCGCAGCTTCCCTCCTGCTTTCTTTCCCGCCGCAGTTCATCCCACGGAGAAACGGTTCATGCCCACGCGCACCACTCGGCGTACGTTCATCACCACGGTCGCGGCGGCGAGTGCTGG
>DASZPI010000291.1:0-15306 GCA_035550355.1 Pirellulales bacterium | reverse complement strand
AACCGTGAAGTGACGACACTGAACAACATGCTCAACCACGGCGTCACCTGGGGCCGTATTGGCTTCAACCCGATTGCCGGCCTGAAACCGCTGGCGCACGATCAGCGATCGAAGGAACGCCGCTCGCTGTCTCTTCAAGAGGTTGAGTCGCTATTTGCCAACAGCCCCGACTATCTCAAGCCCGTTTGGCGCATGTTCATGTGCACCGGCATCCGGCGGAGCGAGCTAGTCGAGTTGCGGTTTGCTGATGTGGACTTCGACCGTCGCGTTGTGGTCATCAGCGCCGCCCGGGCGAAGAACCGTCGCGCGCGTGAGATCCCGCTAGACGACACGATCGTCGCCGAGCTGCAGACGCTGCGCGATCAAGCCAAGGCCCGGACGCCGGCGAAAGGCACGACTGTCACACAGACTGCCAGCCAGGCGGCGGCATTCAGTCGCGAGCATGTTTTTGTGACGCAGGCGAACACGCCCCTGCGCAACAACCTGCTCAAGCGCTTCTACGCTATCTGCAAGAAAGCCGGCATCGACGGCGCCGAGCCAGGCGGCAGCATCGACATTCACTCGCTACGCGTCTCGTTCGCCACACTCAGCCTGGAACACGGTGCCAACCCGAAGGCCGTGCAGGCGATCTTGGGGCACTCGACGCTGGCGCTGACGATGAGCGTGTACGCGCGAGCCACGGAACGGTCGAAACGTGAGGCGATCGGCGCTCTGCCGTTCGCGAAAACGTCGGCCCCTGATCACATCGTAGCAGTGCAAAATGCGCACGCCCTGCGCACAGGTGAAAAATCCAAGGCGAAACATGCTGCGGCTCAATAGCTTACGCACACGACGCTTGGACTTTTAATCCGTAGGTCTCGGGTTCGAGCCCCGACAGCCTCACTTCGAACTCAGCGGCCGACGAGCGGCGGTCGCTTTTGCCCCCTTTCGCTTGTCGCCCCCGACAGCGCCCGAAATAATCGTGCGTCATCAAGCGTCATCATCATCGGTTGCTTTTGCACCGGGCGGCTTGAATTTCGGTCCGCCTCCTCATGAATCTCGCCGGATTACTGCGCGGAAGTTCGATATGTCTCGTGTGTGGCCTGCGCTGCTGCTGTTTGTCTGCTGGACAACGTCCGGCGTTACGGGCTGGTGTTCGACCAAGCCAAACATCGTTCTGATTTTCGCGGACGACTTGGGCTGGCAGGATACCGGCTTCGGCGGATCGGATTTTCACGAAACTCCCAACCTCGATCGCCTGGCCAAGCAGGGGATGATTTTCCGCCAAGCGTATTCGTCGGCCGGCAACTGTCAGCCAAGCCGCGCCTGTTTGATCTCGGGGCAATACACCCCGCGACACGGTGTGTATGCCGTCGGCAGTACCAAGCGCGGACCGGTCGAGTTGATGCGCATGGAGCCGGTGCCGAATACCGATGGACTCAAGCCCGACGACTTCTCGATCGCCAAGGCCTTGAAGCAGGCAGGCTACGCGACAGGCATCTTTGGTAAATGGCACCTCAGCGGACCGACCGGGAGTTCGCCGGAAGAACAGGGCTTTGACGTGGTGCAGTTGTCGCGTCACACCGCTGGCCGCACGCGTGCGGACGATCCGAAAGCGGCTTACTCCCTGACCGAGGCGGCTTGCAACTTCATCACAGACAATCGCGACCGTCCGTTCTTCGTTTACTTACCGCACTACGCAGTACATTCGCCCATCGAATCGCGAGCAGAAACGCTGGCCAAATTCGAGCAGAAGACTCCAGGCACGAAGCACAACAATCCGAAATTCGCCGCCTGCGTTGAAGAGCTTGACAACGCGGTCGGCATCTTGATGCAGAAGTTGATCGATCTAAAGCTCGATGAAAACACGCTCGTTGCATTCACCTCCGACAACGGCGGTACGGCCACGTCGCAAGAACCGTTACGGGGGAGCAAAGGGTGTTACTACGAGGGAGGCATTCGCGAGCCGATGTTCGTGCGTTGGCCCGCCGTCATCAAAGCGGGGACGACCTGCGACGTGCCGGTGATTAACGTCGATTTCTATCCGACATTTCTTGCGGCTGCGGGAGGAACACCAAAGCCAGATCGCCCGCTCGACGGCGAGAGCTTATTGCCACTGTTGCAAGGTAAGTCGTCGCTGGAGCGCGAGGCGATTTTCTGGCACTTTCCCGGATATCTCGACGGCGCCGTCGCGCGCGGGCGCGATCCGGTGTTTCGTACTCGCCCGGTGAGCGTCATTCGCAAGGGCGACTGGAAGCTGCACCTGTACCACGAAGAATGGCAGCTCGACGGTGGCCGGGACAAGATCGAAACGAATCGTGCGGTCGAGCTCTACAACATTGCCGACGACCCACGCGAGATGCGCGATCTTGCTTCCAGCGAGCCTACGAAGCGCGACGAGTTGGTCGATGACCTGTGTGCATGGTTCGAAAAGACCGACGCCAAGCTGCCGACGAATCGGAATTCGCAGTACGACCCAGCGACAAAATCCGCGCCGAAGAAACGCAAGAACCAAAAATAGTCCGGCTCGGCAAGCGCGATCTTCAACGAACTCGGGCAATCATCGGCCGCGAGCGGAACAGGCCCAAGTGCAGGCGGCCGTCGTCGGCAAAGTGGCCGGTGACCGGCAGGTCGCCGGCGGTGCCGAACTCGAGCTTTGTGTCGCGGCGGTCGAGCACGCGGTCGCCATTGTCCAGCCGCCATACGCCATCGCGGTAGGTGCCGACCTCGGTAATGCCGTCGTTGTTCCAATCGGCAACGACCGGCACATCATGCTCGACGCCGAACTCGAACGAAGCATCGGCCCCGTCGAATCGGCCATCGCCATTGAGGTCGAGCACCCAACGACCGCGACGGAACACTCCGACCTGATCGATCCCATCACCGTTCCAATCGCCAACGACCGGCACGTCGTCGGCGCTGCCGAAGGCGAAGACGTGATCGAGTCCGTCGACCTGCGATGCTCCACGAGCGGTCAACCGCATGGTGCGAGCGGTGAGATCGCGTCGAGCCACGCTAACAGGATTGCGTGCAGCCGGGCGCGGACTGTTGGCGGCGTCGGGCAGGCCCGGCTCGGCTTCGAGTGCCCGATCGTCGTTGGCCCAAGCGAGCCCGAACACGCCGATGTCAGCCTTGCCGTCGCCGTCCCAATCGCCCGTGACGGGCAGATCACCGGCGCTGCCCAAATGCACCCACAGATCGCGATCGTCCCAACGACCGTTGCCATTCATGTCGAGGAACCATTGGCCGTCGACGAAGATGCCCAACTCGGCGAGTCCGTCGCCATTGAAGTCGCCGCGCACCGGCAAGCCACCCTCGGCGCCGAACGCCACACGATACTTGCCGTGGGTGACGATGCCCGAGTGGAACAACCAGTCGACCTTCTGTTCCGGCTCGGTCGGCCAAGGTTGCTCGCCGATGGCTAGCGACTCGGCCGGGGGCGAGGGGCTCGACGTGCGCGACGACTTCCCACCGTTGAGAATGCTGAGATGCCAGGTGCGCCGCTCGGCCGAGGGACCTGAGTACAAACGCGTCGCACACAGCGAGCGCATGGCATCGGGGACGCTCGCCGGCACCAGCGGCTCGTTGACCGGCAGCAGCAGCGACTCGGTATCGCTTTCGCTGGCCGCGTTCGTAACGCTTCCCAAAACGCTCTCGCGCGCCGGCTGTGACGAGTCGAAAAGTCGACCAGCTTCGTTTGCGCCAGCGTTCGCTCCGCTGACACCGAGGCCCGTGGCCACAGCGAGCGACGATGCGAACGTGACGAAGCGCACAGCGGCGCGCGAGCGCCAAAGGGCGACGAACATACGGATCTCCAGATGCCAATCAATGGTGTAGTTAGCGCAGTTTAGAGGGTTAAACCACTTGGTCGCAATGCTCGGGTAGAAGAGATTTGAGCGATTGTGACTAGCGGGCGTCAGGAACCATTCGTCCCCGTTAACCCTCGCACGCTCTCTCGGAGATTTCCGATGCCGTGCAGCACAAACGTAGGTCGCATCGCGGACCGAGTCCAATCGGAATCTGTGAAAATATTCCGATTAGGGAAAAGATAGCGCGCAGCGCGCGGGCCCGATCGGACCCGCGCGAAATCGCGAGCGAGATGGTTGGCCGGCGATTAGCGAGTCGCGGTGCCGTCGTCGGCTTGGGCAATGTTGCCGTCGGCGCCTTGGTCGGCCACCGCGCCGTCGGTGTACACGCCTAGATCGTCGCGGCCGTCGCCGTTCCAGTCGCCGACCACGGGCAGATCGAGTGGCCCGCCGAACTCGACGGTCATGTCGCGATCGTCGAGCTGACGATCGCCATTGATGTCGATGAGCCACTTGCCCTGGCGATAAACACCCAGCTCGTCCACACCGTCGCCGTTGAAGTCGCCAACCACCGGCAGATCGCCAGCCTGGCCCAGGGTGAACGAGCCGTCGCTCTTGGTAAACCGGCCATCGCCGTCCTGGTCGAGATGCCAGACGCCGTCGCGGAACACGCCGATCGTATCGACACCCGAGCCGTTGAAGTTGCCAGCCACCGGACGGTCGCCCGGCGCACCGTAGTTGAACACATGGTCGATGAGGTCGGACCGCACCTTGCCGCCGCTGGTGCGCTGCATGGCGCGCACACCGTAGGTGGCCATGTGCGGCTTGGGCGGCACGTTGCGTTCGCGCTGCGCGAGCAGGCGATTGTCGGGATTCGGCAAGCCGGGATCGTAACGAATGTGGTTCGGATCGCCGGGCCAGGCCTTTCCATAGATCGCGATGTCGGTCTTGGCGTCGCCGTCCCAGTCGCCGGTCGCCGGCAGGTCGTCAGCGTAGCCCAGCTTCGCCCACAGGTCGTCCTTATCCCACGCGCCGTTGCCGTTGAGGTCGATCAACCATTGGCCATCGACGAACACTCCAATGTCGGTGCGACCGTCGCCGTTGTAATCGCCCGTCACCGGCAGAGCACCGTTGATGCCGAACACCAGTTCGGTAACGCTGACCTGGTCGTCATCCTCGACCGTGCGCAGCTTCCAGCGCGAGGTGGCCACCAGCGAATCGGCCCATACTTCGAGACCGCTCGATTGACCGACGAGCTGCACAATCGCTTCGCCATCGGGCCCGGTGGCGCGCGGCAGACCGGCGTTGACCACGCTCAAGTGCCACGTGTAGCCATCGGCTCCGCCCGAGGTCACGTATTTGCCGTAAGGCAACGGGGCGAGCACCTGTTGCTGCGGAACGATCGGCGGCGCCGACGGCAGATAGGGCGAGCCGGCCGGTGGAGTCGGCAGCGCGTTGTTCGAGACGAAGAAGAACGGCAGCGGCGTGACGCGCACGAAGCTGAAATCGTTCTCGACCGAGCTTTGTCCGTTGGCGATCGTGATCGATGCAATGGTATTGCCGCGATAGGCTGCCGTGCCACCCGTGCTGCCGGGAGTGTTGATCCACTGGTAGTAACCCGACGCACCACCTTCGATAACCGTATACACACCCGGGGTGATGCCGGTGAATCGATAGAACCCGGTCGCGTCGGTCACGGTCGAGATAACGTTGCCGTTGGCGTCGTGCAGCAGATTGCCGTTGGCGTCGGCCAGGTAAACCACCACGCCGGCGATCGGCGTGTCGTCGGACGTATGCCGGCCGTCGTGCTGGGCGAGCATTGCCGATGGCACGTCGGCCAGGCTGGTCGAGTTGCCGGCGGTCGTCAGGTCGGCGCCGTCCTGATACGCGTAGCCGCTGATCACGGCCGAGACGTTCAAGCAGAAGTTGTAGTGCACCGGGTTATCACCGGGCTGCACGCCAATCAGGGTCATCGTGTGCGGATCGACCACGTATCCGCCGTTGCAGCCGAGGTGGGCATCCTCTTCGAAGTAGCCACCTGGCACCGTTTCGCGGATCGTGTAGTTCGAGTTTGGCGCAATGCCCTTGAACGTGTAATTGCCGCCGGAGTCGGTGAACGTGGTGGCGACAATGGCCCCGCTGACGTCCAGCAGGTCGATCCGTACGCCGCCGAGGCCCGGCTCGTTGGGGTTCGTGTCGCAATGGCCATCGACGTCGATCATCACGCGACCGCTGATGTTCGGCGGCGGCAGCAACACAAAGTCGTAGTCGATGCCGTTCTGGCCCGTGGTGAGCACGGCATCGTCCAGAGCAATCGCCGAGGTCTGCAGGCCGTCGACTACACCGTTTACGGTGCCGACACTCGAGTAACCGTCATACAAGCCGTTGGGCACGACAATGTGCGCGCCGTAGGTGCCCTGCGGCAGGTGAGTGAAAGCGTAGTTGCCGTTGGAGTCGGTCGTGGTGGTAATCTCCTGACCGTTGCTGCCGAGAACCGCGTTGCCACTGCCATCGACGAGCACGACCGTCACGCCGGCCAACGGAGCGAACGTGTTTGCGGGGTCGTCGCAGTTGCCGTGGGTTTCGAGCTCGACATTGCCAGCGATGCTCACAGGCAACACGAGACAGAAATTGTAGTGCACCGTGTTGTCGCCTGGGTTCAGGCTCACCAGGGTGATCGTGTGCGGATTGATGACCACGCCGCCGTTGCAGCCGGCGTGCGCGTCGTCTTCCATCCAGTCGGCCGGAATCACTTCCTGCACGCTGTACGTGCCCGGGGCGACGGCCTTGAACGTGTAATAGCCGTTCGTATCGGTCAGTGTGGTCGCAACCACCTGGCCGCTGGAATTGAGCAGGTTGACCGTGACATTGGCCACGGGGGGCTCGTTGGGATTCGTTTCGCAGTTGCCGTCGACGTCGTACACGACGCGGCCGCTGATATTGGGCGGCGGCAGCACGACGAAATCGTAATGGATGCCATTCTGGCCTGACCACATCAGCGAGTCGTCCAGCGCGATGGCCGAGGTCGCCACGCCATCGACGACACCGTTGACCGTGCCGAGGCTCGAGCTGCCTGCGTAAAGTCCGTTGGGTACGACAATGTGCACGCCGTACGTGCCTGGCGGCAAGGCGGTGAAGCTGTACGTACCGTCGGCGGCCGTGGTCGTCGTGATCGCGTGTCCCGAGCCATCGGTCACTGAAACGCCGTGCGAATCGACCAGGGCCACGGTCACACCCGCCAGCGGCGTGAAGGTGTTGGCCGGATTGTCGCAGTTGCCAAAGACCTCTTCCTGCACCTTGCCCGAGATGCTCACCGGCAAGAGCAGATGGAAGTTGTAGTTGACACCGTTCTGTCCCGAAGCCAGCGCGATGTTCGTCAGGTCGTTGCCATCGGGCTTGTTGCCGACCGGCGCGCCATTGACGGTGCCCACATAGTCGCAGCCTTCGAGATAGCCGGCCGGAATCACTTCGTGCACCGAGTACGTGCCCGGGTTGAGGCCGGTGAAGCTGTAATGACCGTGCGAGTCGGTGACGGTGGTGATCGCGTGTCCCGAACCGTCGAGCACGGCATGGCCACTCGAGTCGAACAGTTGCAGCGTGACGTTCGCGATGGGCGATTGCGTTGCATTCGGGTCGTCGCAGTCGCCGTTGGTGACGACCACCACGTTGCCGCTGACCGTGGAAGGCAACTGCTCGATGAAGTTGTAGTTCAGGCCGTGGTCGTTGGCCACGAGCACGATGTTGTCGAGCTCGTCAACGCCGTTGGTGTTTCCGCCCAACGAGCCGACTTTGTCGCCCCCTTCGAGGTACCCGTTCGGCTGAACTTCGACGACGTGGTAGTTCCCGGGATTGAGCCCGTCGAACTCGTAATTGCCGTGCGCGTCGGTGGTGGTCGTCGCCACCAGTACGTTACTCGAGTTCAACAAGTTGACCGTCACGCTAGGAATTGGCGCGAGCGTAGCCGACGGATTGTTCCAAGCGGCGTTCGTGGCGACAGATACGTTGCCTGCGATGCTGCTGGGCAGCGGCGTCTGCGTGAGCGGAAACATCGTACCGGCCGTCTGCACGGTCAGATCGACGGGACTCGGCGGCATGTAATTGTCGGGCGGTAGCGGCAACCCGCTGGCCGAGAGCTGCGAGTCGTACGCATCGACAAACACGCCGGTGCCGCTGGCGTCGTAGTAGTTCGGATTCGTAAACGTGCCCGAGAGTTTTGAGCCTTGGAACTCGCGGCCTTCGTCGAACGCGCTGACGCTCGGGCTGCCGTTGCCGTCGTGGCCGGCTTCGTCGACGTCAATTTTGAAGGTAAGCGAGTCGCCGACCGTGAAGTTGTTGAAGGTCAGCACCAGCTTCTGGCCGCCGTCAACGACCGTCGAGCCGGTGACGTCGAAGCCGGTGTGCGTCAGCAGCGTGAACGGCATGTAGCCATACACCCCCGCGCCGCCTGCGGCGGTATCGAAGAACCCTTCGCCGTCGTCGATGGCGTTGTTGCCGTTTTTGTCGAGGTCGATCGTCAACGTCGAGAGCGTCGTTCCGGCCGCGCCGCCCGACCAGGTAACGGTGAACGTGTTGCCCGTGCTGTCGGTGCCGTCGGCGGGTTCGAAATACACCGCGCCCAGTTGAAGATCGGCGGCCATCATTTGCCGCGGCTCAAGCTGCTCGACCTGGCAGCGTCGCCAAGGTGATGCATGCGGTCCGGCTGATTTATGGCTTCCGGCCAGACGGCGGCGCCAACGGCTCATCGTGCTGAGCAATCCCACAAGCACCTCCATGTACCGTCTAATGCATCGTGCATCGGACCGCAGTTGCGCCGCCGCGTCGACCGACTTGGCGACCGCTATCGAACGATCCTGGAACTGTCTTCGGTCACAGGTTGCTGGGCGACGCGTGCACCAGCCTCAGGCGTCAGCTTCCAAATGCGAATCGAGGTATCGAAACCCGCAGAGATCAGCTCGCTTGCGTCGGCGACATAAATCAACGCGGCGATCGAACCGGTATGTCCGAGCATCCGCATCACCTCGACGCGTTGCTGCAGGTCCCAAATCCGGATCACGTTGTCGCTGGTGCCGACCGCCAGCAGCGACGCGCCGCAGTACGCAACGCAATGAATTCGCCCGGGACGTAGCGGCAGACGGAACGCCTCGGTGCCGCTGGCGACGTTCCAGATCACCAACTGGCGGTCCTCACCGCCGCTGGCCAAATACGCACCGTCAGGAGAAAACGCCATCGTGCGGACGCGCTGGCGATGAGCGTCGATGTCGCGCACGAACTTCAGCTCGTTCCCCTGCCATACGCGAATCTTGCCATTGCGGCCCGCGGCAGCGAGCATCGCCGCTTGCGGGGCAAACAGCATGGCACGCACGTCGTTCGACGGAGCTTCGAGCTGCTGGATCACCTCGCGCTTTTCGACGTCGAGCACGCTGACGGTGTTCGCGAACCCTGCATGGGCCAACTCCTTGCCGTCGGCGCGGAAGCAGAGGCAATAGCTTGGGCCCGTGGTCTCGAACAGCACGGTCGACTCATCGTTGTCCAAGTTCCACAGGCGAATCGTGTGGTCGTCGGCCGCGGTGATCAGCCGTTTGTTGTCGGGATGAAATTCGGCGGTGCGAACCCAGTCGGTGTGGCCGCGCAGGTTCTTGGTGATCTTGCCGGTTTCGCGGTCCCAGATGCGGACGATGTGATCATCGCCGCCGCTGGCCAGCAGCTTGCCGTCGTGGCTTGCCGCCAGCGCCGTGACCACCGGCATGAGACCGGTGCGCTCGTCGGCAGGAACCTGCAACACACGGTCGGCGACCATCGGCGTGCCGCTGCCGTCGAGCCCCTGCGCGCTGGCGCATCGCACGGCCGCTAAAACGGCTGCTAGGGCAAGGCAGCCACGGCACAAGGTTTGTTGCTTGCTCATCGTCCCGTCAAGCGCGTGTGATGGAGAAGGGCATTTCTCGTGCCGCTGTCGCGTCATTGACAGCAGCGCAAGGGCGATCCGTCCGGACACACCGGCGAATCTTCCTTCTCTATCGGTTGCGCAGGCGCCGGGATTTGAATAAAAATCGCCACGGCGATCAGAACGCTCGAACCGGCAGCAGCGCGCCGACCGTGGCCGCGGCGAAATGGCGCATCGCGCGCCTCGGCATCAGCGGCGCGTTAACACGTCCCGCGCCGTGCCCTAACCGCGATCGGCCATCGGCACAAACGCGCGCTCGTGAGGTCCGGTGTAGATTTGTCGCGGACGGCAGATTTTCTTCGTGGGCGAAGCGTGCATCTCGCGCCAGTGGGCAATCCAACCGGGCAAGCGACCGAGCGCGAACAGCACGGTGAACATCTGCACGGGCATGCCCATGGCGCGGTAGATGACGCCGGAATAGAAATCAACGTTCGGATACAGCTTCCGTTCGATGAAGTACGGATCGCTCAGCGCCGCTTCTTCGAGCTTTTGGGCGATGTCGAAGATCGGGTCTTTGATGTGCAGCTTGTTGAGCAGGCGATCGCAAGTGCGCTTGATGATCTGCGCTCGCGGATCGTAATTCTTGTACACGCGGTGGCCGAAGCCCATCAGGCGGAAGTTGCTCTTCTTGTCTTTGGCCAACTCGATGTACTTGCTGACATTGCCGCCGTCCTCGCGGATTTGCTCGAGCATCTCGACGCAGGCCTGGTTGGCGCCGCCGTGCAAGGGTCCCCACAACGCACAAATGCCCGCCGAGATCGAGGCAAACAGATTCGCGTTGCTCGAACCGACCATCCGCACGGTCGAGGTGCTGCAGTTCTGCTCGTGGTCGGCATGCACGATGAGCAGCAGGTTGAGCGCTTCGACAAAATCGGGATCGATCTCGTAAGGCTCGCTCGGCACGGCGAACATCATCTGCAAGAAATTCTCGCAGTACGTCACGTCGTTGCGCGGATAGACGAACGGCTGGCCGATCGACTTCTTGTAGCTCATGGCGGCGATCGTCGGCAGCTTGGCCATCAGCCGGTGGATCGACACTTCGACCTGCCGCGGATCGTGCGGGTCGAGCGAATCCTGGTAGAAGGTCGAAAGCGCGCCGACCACCGAGCTGAGGATCGCCATCGGGTGCGCATCGCGCGGAAACCCGTTGTAGAACAGGCGGATGTCCTCGTGCAGCATCGTGTGCCGCCGCAGCGAGTGGCGGAACTCGTCGAGCTGCGCCTGCGTCGGCAGCTCGCCGTAAATCAGCAGATAACTGACCTCGACAAACGTCGACTGCGTAGCCAATTGCTCGATTGGGTACCCGCGATATCGCAGAATTCCTCGATCCCCATCGAGGAAAGTGATATTGCTGGTACAGGCGCCGGTGTTGACGTAGCCTTCGTCGACCGTGATGTGATTTGTCTTCGCCAGCAGCTTCGAAATGTCGAGGCCGCGCTCGTTCTCACTGCCCACAACGACCGGCAGTTCAATTTCTTCGTTGTTTTCCAGGCGCAGCTTGGCCACTTCGCTCATGCCACTGGCCTTCCTTTCGATCGTCCCACTCATTAGCCCGCGTCGCCTGCTGTGTTATTTTCGATGGCCGGTCGCAACAGAGTTTATCCGGTCGCTGCACGTTCGACAATTCTCTCACCATGCGCACGCGGAGTTCCGCTCGATGGTAGAACCGCGCCTGAACCTGCGATTTGTCGGCGCGATGTCAGCCGACAAGCCCACCCGCTCGGCTTGCCTAGCGGTAACGCGGGCCAGCCATCGAACCATCGGCCGGCGGAGAAGCCATTTGTTGCGGCGTCGCAGGCAAACCGGTGGCCGAAGGGGGCGTATACAATGTCGCCCCAGCAATGGTGCTGCCGCTGTCTGGACCGTCGAAGATCGTCCAGATTTTCGTTCCCTTTTGCAACTTGGCGACGTAATCGTTGATCTGCGTCTCCATGCGTTGCTGCCTTATCGTTTTCTTAATCTCGTTTTGGACCTCGGAAAACTGCGTGCGGCCGGCCTCCTTGCGTTCTACCACGCGAATGATGTGAAAGCTGCGGTCGTCTTCCAAGATGGGGCTCAGTTGGCCAACCGGCAGCGAGAACAGCGCCTGATCGACCGCCGTCGACGCCAGACTGCCGCGGGTGGTCCAGGGCTGGGCGCCGCCGTCCTTGGCCGTACTCCCTTGGCTCACGGCACGTGCTACATCGGCAAACGGCTCGCCCGCCAGAACCCGGTTTCCCGCCGCAGCGATCGCGGCGTAGGCGTCGGCTTTGCTGCGAAAGCTCGCCACACGCACCATGATCTGCTCCCAGCGCACCCGCGCGGGGTAGTCGTAGCTGGACGCGTGGTCCAGATACTCGGCGACCAATTCCTCGTGTGAGATTTCGTCGTTGGCCTTCACCTGCTGTTGCACGAAGTCGCGCGCGATGTTGCGCTCGGCGAAGGCACGCCGCTCGCGATCGATCGAGTTGCCCACCGCGTGAAGCTTCTCATCCAGCTCGTGCCGGGTCGAGCAGTTCATCTTCGCCATCGCCTTGGGGACCTGGCGCTCTTCGAACAGTTCGAACAATTTGCCGTCGATTTGCTTCATGCCGTCGTCGCCTACCTTGCGACGCGCCTCGATCATGATCAGTTTCGTTTGGATCACTTGCTCCAGGTTGCGGCGCAGGAGCGTCTGCCGCACCATTTCCATTTCGCTCGGCGGAATCTGATTCGCCTTCGACGCCAGCAGCTCGTTGATCGGACCCAAAATATCCCCGGCCAGGATCACCTCATTGCCGACGCGCGCAATGATCTTCGCTCCTTCCAACTCGAACGACTCGCCCGCAGCGCTACTGGGCGGAGCCGATGCCGGTGGAGTCTGGCCAATGGTCGATCCTTCGAACGGCGACGAGGCCAGCGGCGCCTCGGGCGCAGCGATCGTCGGCACCGGAGCCGACAGAGGTGGTGCGATCATCTGCTGCATGGCGACCTGCGGCACGCCGGCAGGCGGCGCGACGGCCTGCGGCGCAGCGGCCTGCGGGCTCGCGACCGGCAGTGGCACCATCGCCGCGGGCAAACCAACTGGGGGTGCGGCCGGCGGGGTCGCGACCACTTGCCCCGGCGGCAACGGCCCCGGTGCGCTTGAGATCGAAACGCCGGGCGCGGTCGAGCGACTACCCGCCTGAGGAAACGACGCCGACATGCTTGGCGGGGCGAACATTGCGCGCGAGCCGGTCGTCTTCGTCGGCGCAAGCGGCGACGTGCTGGGCCAGCCGGCCGGCCGCGAGACCGCTTCGGTCGACACCGCCGGCGCCGAAATCACGCTATTGGCCGACGGCACCGCACCCAAGCCAGAACCATTGGTCGACATGCCGCTGGACGGCATGCCACTGTACTGTGGCATGGTCCCGTACTGTGGCATGGCGCCGTATTGCATTGCCGCCGGAGCGGGCGCTTGGGCAAACGTTCGCGACGACTCGCCAAGCCAGCGCGCAGCAACAGCGCCAACCGTAACCAACAGCAGGAGTCGGTACACAAACCGTGCCAAGGCGATTCGCCTCGAAACGAGCGAAAATCGTGACAGGAGGAGCGAAGGGGCGGGAACGGGTGCGCAGCGCAAGCCGATGCCGGGCGGATACTACGGAATCATGCATGCCGCTGCAACAGCATTTGACATCATCGGCTCCGGCAGGCAATTGGCTACAGGCCACCAGCTTTCGCTGCAATGACTTCATCGGAAGTCCTTGCCTGCGCCGGCAACCAGTTCATTCTGCTAGCAAGCTCCGCACCAACTCGGTGATCGCATCCGGGTCGGCCGTGGCCGACGATAGCGTGCCATACGCGCTGCGCCCGTCCACTACACGCAACTTGCCGCGCCGCTTGGCAACGAGCGCCTCGATCCGCGGCCGCGACGTGTATTTCAGCACAATATACTTGTCTTCCAGGTGGATCGAATCGATCGACCACTCCTGCGCGCGAATCGCGATTTCGGTTCGCAGCAGCAAGCGATGCACCTCGCGCGGCAACGGCCCAAAGCGGTCGATCAGCTCGGCACGCAGTTCGCCTAGTTCGCCCAGTTCGGTCACCCGCGCCAATCGTCGATACAGGTCGATTTTCAACCGCATGTCGGGCACATAACGCCGCGGCAAAAATGCCTGTCCCGGCAAATTCACATTCACGTCGATCGTCTTCTTCGGCGGCAGATGCTTGAGCCGCCGCACGGTCTTCTCGAGCAGATCGCAGTACATCTCGTATCCGACCGCCGCAATGTGACCGCTTTGCTGGGTGCCAAGCAGGTTTCCCGCGCCGCGAATCTCCAGATCGCGCATCGCGATGGCGAACCCTGCGCCCATGTTGCTGAACTCTTCGATCGCCGTTAAACGCTTGGCCGCGTTCTGTGTCAGCGACCGCCGCGGATCGACAAGCAGGTAGCAGTACGCGCGATGCTTGTACCGACCCACGCGGCCGCGCAACTGGTGCAAATCGGCCAGGCCATATTGATCGGCGTCGTCGATGAAGATGGTGTTCGCGTTCGGAATGTCGAGGCCGCTTTCGATGATCGTCGTCGCCAACAGCACGTCGTACTTGCGTTCGATAAAGTCGAGCATCACGCGCTCCAGCTGCCCCTCAGGCATCTGGCCATGGCCGATACAGATCGACGCCTCGGGCACGATCTGCTGCAACCGCCAAGCAACCTTTTCGATGTCATGCACCCGATTGTGCACGAAGAACACCTGACCGTCGCGGTTCAACTCTCGCAGGATTGCTTGTCGCACCATCTCGTCGTCGAACCGGCTGACGCGCGTCTCAACGGCCAGGCGATCGGCCGGCGGCGTTTCAAGGTTCGTGATGTCGCGCAGTCCCAACAGCGACATGTGCAGCGTGCGCGGAATGGGCGTGGCGGTCATCGTCAGCACGTCGACAATGTGCCGGTACGCCTTCAGCTTCTCCTTCACCCCCACGCCGAATCGCTGCTCCTCGTCGATGATCAACAGGCCCAGGTTCTTGAATTGAATGTCGCCTTGCGCCAGGCGATGCGTGCCAATGACAATTTCGATCGAGCCGTCGGCGAGACCGGCGAGAATTTGCTTCTGCTCGGTGTCGGTGCAGAACCGGCTCAGCACGGCGATCTTGAACGGGTACTCGCTCATCCGCGCGCGGAACGTGCGGCCGTGTTGTGCCGCCAGTACCGTCGTCGGCACGAGCACTGCAACCTGGTAGCCGGCATCGACCGCTTTGAACGCCGCCCGCATCGCGAGCTCGGTTTTCCCGTAGCCCACGTCGCCGCAGATGAGCCGGTCCATCGGCCGCGATTCTTGCATGTCGCGGCGAATCGCGGCGATGCCGGTCAATTGGTCGGGCGTCTCCTGGTAGGGGAACGAGGCTTCGAACTCGCGCATCCATTCGCTATCGTCGGGAAACGCGATCCCCGGTCGGCTCGCCCGCGCCGCTTGCAGCTCGAGCATTTCGCTGGCCAAATCGACGACTGCCGACTCGGCCGCTTCTTTTTGCCGGTTCCACGATCGGCCGCCGATCTTCGCCAGCGTCGGTCGTGTCTTCGTGCCGCCGACATATTTCTGCACCAGCTCGATCTTCGAGGCGGGCACGTATAACTTCGTG
>DASZPI010000290.1:0-3485 GCA_035550355.1 Pirellulales bacterium | reverse complement strand
CATTAGCCGTGAAGTTTTCCCTGGCGTGAACCAGGTGTTGCAGCAACTACAGGCGGAACTGCAGCCCACGCCCGACCCCTCGCACCGCACGAACGACGCAGCCCAGTTAATTCCGCAACGCCGCTGACCGAAACAAAGGATGGGTCCTCCGAGTCGTTTGAACGGGAGGTTTGTCGCATGGACGCAACTACCGCTAGCAGCTTTTCCATTCCGCAGCCTTTTGTGCTGAGGACCCCTGCGACTCTGCCGGCGCCGTCCGTTCGGGCCGCTAGCATCGAAGGCAAGCAACCCGGCGGCGCCGTCGCGGCGGCCGACGGACGCGACCATGGCATTGCCGACGGCGGCGGTGGTGGCCGGCCGAGCTGGTGGTACAACTCGTTGGCCCCGCTCACGCCGGAACGCTTTGGCAGCGGCAACGAGTGCAACGCGCCGCTATCCAACGGCACCGGATTGTACGTCGATCTGCGCGGTTAGAGCGCCCCGCAAAACCCCTGCGACCGCAGGCGCGCGTGGACTTGCGCCTTCGTGTGCTTCGCGCCTCCGTAGTTCCCGACGCGGCGATTGGCATTCCGCTAGCTAGCGATCGCTTTATAATGCAGCGATGCGCTTTACCAAAATGCAAGGCGCGGGCAACGACTACGTATATGTCGATTGCTTCGCCGAACCGATGCCAGCCGACCCCGCGGCCTTGGCCCGCAAGATTGCCGACCGGCACTACGGTGTGGGCGGTGACGGGCTGATTCTGATCTGCCCGTCGCGCGTGGCCGACGCGCGGATGCGCATGTTCAATGCCGACGGCAGCGAATCGGAGATGTGCGGCAACGGCGTGCGCTGCGTGGCCAAGTACGTGTACGACCACGGCATCGCCCGCCGGCCGACGTTGCGGATCGAGACAGGGCGTGGCGTGCTGGCGCTCGATGTCGAGGTCCGCCACGACCGCGTCGAGCGCGTGCGCGTCGACATGGGCGAGCCGATCCTTGATTTGACCTACATCCCGGTCGATTCGCAGCAGGTCAGCGCCCTGGGGCCGCATCAGTACCGCTTGCCGCCGCGCGGTCCCGACGAATCGTTTGCCCGGCCGGCAACCTTCGTTTCGATGGGCAACCCGCACGTGGTGTTCTATGTCGAAGATGTTGACGCGATCGAGGTCGAGCGCATTGGCCCAACAATTGAGACGCATCGGGCGTTTCCTAATCGCATCAACGTGCATTTCGTGCAGGTTCACTCGCCCGATGAGGTGACGATGCGCACCTGGGAACGCGGCAGCGGCGTCACGCTCGCTTGCGGCACGGGAGCCAGTGCCGTGTGCGTGGCCGGCGTGCTCACCGAACACACCGGCCGCAAGGTGCTCGCGCACCTGCCGGGCGGCGACTTGGAACTTGAGTGGCGCGAGAACAACAATCACGTGTACATGACCGGACCCGCCGTGGAAGTGTTTAGCGGAAATTATGAGTTATGAGTTTCCGCAGCGTTCATAACTCAACTCAACACCCATAACTTCTCTTCGGCAAGGATGCCGCCATGAAGATTCGCCACCCGGCCGTTCTGGGCCTTGCGGGGCTTGTTGCTTCGAGCGTCGTGCGCTCTTGGATGAGCACGCTCGATTACCGTGTCGCGTACTTTGATGAATCGATCGATCCGGTGAAGCCGAGTTACAGCGGCCGCAAGATTTACATCTTCTGGCACGAGTTCATCCTGTTCCCGCTGCATTTGCGTGGGCACTGCAACATGGCGATGTTGCTCAGCCGCCATGCCGATGCCGAAATTCTCAGCCGAGCGGCGCATCACATGGGCTTCACCTGCGTGCGCGGCTCGACCTACCGCGGCGCGACGTCGGCGATTCGCGCCATGGCCGAAAAGAGCGAGCACATGAACCTGACAATCACGCCCGACGGCCCGCGCGGTCCGCGCCGCGTACTGGCCCAGGGGCCCGTGTATCTGGCGAGCAAGCTCGGCATGCCGATCGTCCCCATGGGCTTCGGCTACGATCGCCCCTGGCGGATGCCCACCTGGGATCGCTTTGCACTGCCGAGGCCGTACTCGCGTGCCCGGGCGGTCGTCGCCCCGCCGATGCACATTCCGCAGAATCTGGATCGCGACGGCATCGAACGCTATCGCGCCCAGGTCGAGCGCGTGCTCAACCGGATGACGCTCGAGGCCGAGGCTTGGGCCGAGAGTGGCACGCACAAGATCGGCGAGCAGGCGGGAGTGCGCCAGCACGCATACCATGGTGCGCGGCGGATCGACAAGCCGCACGTGCTAGCGGGGCCGCATCAGGCTCTGCCAGCACATCGCATTGCCGCAAGTCCGCGTTCAGCCGAAGGCGCTGGATCGCTATAATTCGCGACCCATTCCTGAACGTTTATCTGATGTGCCGTGCAATTGACGACGTCGACACTGCGATTGGTCTGGCTGCTGCTGATGATTGCTGTTGCTGGTTGCGGCACCACGCGCATGAGCGACACCATGCGCACCGGCACCGAGCAGATGCTCATTTCGACTGCCATCGACCGCTCGATCAACGAGATGAATTTCGCGCCGCTGGCGGGCAAGACCGTGTACCTCGACCCGCAATATCTGCGCGGCGTGGTCGATGAAGGCTACATCATCAGTTCGCTGCGGCAGCATTTGCTGGCCAACGGTTGCTTGCTCCGCGAAGTGCGCGAGGAAGCGATCTACGTAGTCGAAGCGCGATCGGGGGCCGTTGGCACGAATCGGCACGATGTATTGCTAGGGGTGCCGTCGATCAATCTGCCGAGCACCGGCCTGCCCGGCGTCCCTGCACAGATTCCTGAAATCCCCTTCGCCAAGAGCACGCATCAGAAGGGAATCGCGAAGCTCGCCGTGTTCGTTTACAACCAGGAATCAGGCACTCCGGTGTGGCAATCGGGAGCCATTCCGATCGCCGCCAGCTCGCGCGATACGTGGATCCTGGGCACCGGTCCCTTCCAGCGTGGGTCGATCTACCAGGGAACGGGCTTTGCCGGCAGCCGGCTGCTGCTGCCGTTCTCACGCGAACGGCAAGTGCAGCCCCGGCTGAATCCCGCGATCCCCGTTACGGCGCAGGCCAGCTTTCAAGAGAAGCCCGCCTTGGCAAGCAAAGAGCCGGCAAAGGACAAAACTCCAGGCAACGATGGCGATCCACCGAAAGTCGCCCGCCGCACCTCCACGACGTTCACACCGCTCGCGCCGGTGGCGAATCAAACGATGGCCTCGACGGCTGGCGGTGGCCAAACTTCGACGACATCGATCGCGGGCACACCGGCCGCTCCCGGCATGATCCCCTCGACCGCAGTCTCGGGCGGCAACGGGGCAGGGGTCATCCTGATGGGCGCCGTCCCGTGGCTGCAGGGCGGAAATAGCAAAAGATAACGACACCGTGCCATAGAGCCTGCTAACCACGACCAAAATATCACTACAAAAATAATCAAAGTCATGTTGGCAATGCTTATGAGTTTATTATCGTAACGCGTGTTGCTCGCGAC
>DASZPI010000289.1:0-4104 GCA_035550355.1 Pirellulales bacterium | reverse complement strand
TAGCCATTGCTCTGGGCAAAGCGAACGATATCCAGCCAATGCCGTCCCCAGCGCTCGCCGTATTGCGGACGGGCAAGCAACTCGTCGATCAGCGTCTCGTACGTTGATGAGTTCGCGCCTTCGAATGCTGCAACTTCCTCGAACGTCGGCGGCAGACCGGTGAGATCGAACGTCGCGCGGCGGATCAGCTCGCGCGGCTCGGCGGCGGCGTTCGCCTCGAGCCCTTTGGCTTCGAGCGCCGCTTCAATGAACGCATCGATCGGGTTGATCACGCGCTCGGCGTGCTTCACCTGCGGCGGCTGGGGGCGCACGATCGGCTGAAACGCCCAATACGCACGATCGGCATCGCTAATCTCGAATTCCCTGCGCGCGGGGCGTTGTGCCGCGGCGCGTTCGGCGCCCGGCCATGCTGCACCGAGCTTCACCCATTGACGAATTAAGGCGATTTGCGCCTCAGGCAGCTTCTTCGACGGCGGCATCTGCACATAGTCGTCGCTGTAGCTAAGCACGTTGACGAGCAGACTGTGCTCTGGATCACCGGGTACAATGGCCGGCCCCGAGTCGCCGCCGGCGAGCAGCGTGTGCAACGAATCGACTCGCAGGTTCGCCTTATGCTTCTCACCAGCGTGGCACTTGTGACAATGCTCGACGAAGATCGGTCGGACTTTCGATTCGAAGAATTGCTCGGCAGCGCGGCGGTCCTGCTCGCCGCGCGCCGGCGGCGCCGCAATGAGCGACAAGCTTGCCAACAGCAACGGTAGGTGCAGGAATCGAAACATGGCGGAGGCAATCGAGGCGGGGAATTTATTTACTAAAGGTTTGAATATAAGTCTCCCCTGCTTACAATGCAACGACATTTTACGTGGTGCCTACATGAAACTGCAATCAAAAGTTATCCCGTCGCTGCTGCGGCAGATGAACGAGCGCCAAGTGCTGGCAACTTTGCAGACGCACGGACCACTGTCGCGCGCCGAAATCGCTCGACAGACCGGGATCAGCTTTCCCACGGTCACACGCGTTGTCGCCTCGCTGCTCGATGCCAATCTGCTCGATGAGCAGCAACCAACGCGCGTCACGGTGGGCCGACCTGGAAAGGTCGTTTCGCTGGCGACGAAAAACGTCTGCGTGCTCGGCCTTGTCGTCGGCGCCCAGCAATGCCGCGTCGTCACGTCAGGCCTGGATGGCTCGATCGCCGACGACGAGACGCAGACCTTCGACACTCCGCCAAGCTACGCCGATCTGCTGACCGCCGCGGTCGCGGCCGTTCGGTCGGTCATGCAAACGCGCAAGGCAACGGTGCTGGGCTTGGGCATCAGCGTTCCCGGGCTGCTCAATCGCCACGAAGGGCGTTCGATCGTCTCGCCCAATGTACACCAACTCGACGGCCAAAATCTGTCGCACGACCTCCGCGATCGCTTGCAACTCGACACGATCGCCGTGCAGGAATGCCATGCGCTGTGTTTGGCCGAGCAGGTGTACGGCCTGGCCAAAGGAATCGATGATTTCGCGATGCTCGACGTCAGCGAGGGGCTTGGGCTGGGCGTGGTGCAAGGAGGGCGCATTCTTCAGGGTCACCGCGGGCTGGCAGGCGAATTGGGGCACGTGACCGTGGAACTCGATGGCCGGACCTGCGGCTGCGGAAGCCGCGGCTGCCTGGAAACGGTCGCCACCGATATGGCCCTGGCGACGATGGTCTCGGAACGTCTCGGTCACGAGATCACGCTCGACGAGTTGCTTGCCTCGGCGCGCACCGGCGATCTGCAAATCGACCACGAGCTGCAACGCGTGATCGAGTACCTGGGGGTGGCCGTCTCGGCAGTGATCAACATCTTCAACCCCAGCAAACTATTCATCTACGGCCGATTGCTCGATGCCGAGCCAGGGTTGTTTGACCGACTGCTCGAGCGGACGGCGACCCGCGCCTTGGCCCCCAACCTGTTGGATTGCCAGATCGTGCGCGCCCGAGGGAGCAAGCGCCAAGGGGCGATCGCCGCGGCAATCCGGGGCGCTACCGCCGGCTGGCAATCGCCGCAGTTGTAGACGATGATGAACCAAGGGGTTTTCGGATCTGCTTGGAGATGCATCGATGCGGCGATCGGTTGTTCTGTGGATCGTAGCGAGCGTGATCGCCACGACGACGGCCGCCAATGCGGCGAAGATCGTCGAGTACCTGAGCGGCAAAATCTGGCCCGAGCCGCGGGTCGTCAGTCCAGGCGAGAACGGTGCGCCCCCCTCCGATGCCATCGTGCTGTTCGGCGGTAAAGATCTGTCGCAATGGACTGGCGGCGATCAATGGGTCGTCTCCGACGGCGTGGCCACGGCCGCGAAGGGAGGCATTCAAACCAAGCAGTCGTTCGGCGATTGCCAGTTCCATATTGAATGGGCCACTCCCGAGGTCGTCGAGGGCAAGGGGCAAGGACGCGGCAACAGCGGCATCCACTTCATGGGCCGTTACGAGCTGCAGATTCTCGATTCGTTCGACAACCCCACGTATCCCGATGGCTCGGCCGGCGCGCTGTACAAACAGTGGCCGCCGCTGGTCAACGCCTCGCGTAAGCCGGGCGAGTGGCAAACGTACGACGTTGTGTTCATGGCCCCGAGATTCGACATGGACGGCAAGCTGCTGAAGCCCGGTTACCTGACCGTGCTGCACAACGGCGTGCTGGTGCAGAACCACGCCGAGATTCTGGGCTCGACATCGTTCATTAAAGCTGCGGAATACGAGCCGCACGGACCGACGGCCCCGCTGTCGTTGCAATTCCATCGCAATCCGGTGAGGTTCAGGAATATCTGGATTCGCGAGCTGTAAGGAACACGGGAAGCCGAGGATCGAATCGATCTGCTTTCCGCTTTCGGCTTTGGGCTTTAGAATCGATCGGTCGATCGCACTCGAATCGAGGCAACGCGCCGTGCTTGACTTCCGTCCTCAGCGGCCGCAGGTTCGCAATTACTTGGGGCGTGGCGAGCAGCGACGCCTGCTGGTGATTGTGCTGCTGTTGGGGCTGATCGTGATGGCGATGGCCGAGTCGGCCCGCCCCGAGCGCTGGATGTGGCTGTGGCAAGTTGCCGACCGTCCCGCCGCTCGGCTGGCAGCGGTCGATCGGCAGGCGGGCAACGGCGTGCGCCGCGACGGTGCCGCCGCGACCGATGAAAAGCCCGAGCCGATTCCCGGCCTGAATGTCGAAGCCATGCGCGGCCTGGTCGACGACGCCAAGGTGCGCAGCGACGAGCGACCGATCGAGTACGAAGCGTTGCGCATCCTCGGCGAGACCGATCCGGTGACCATCGCGCGGGCGTCGATCGGCCGCGTGTCGTTCGTCGAACTCAACGAGCAGATGGCCGCATATCGCGGCAAGGTAGTGACGATGACGGGCACGGCCCGACGCATCGCACAATTGCCTGCGGGCGTGAACGACGAAGGCATTCTCAGCTTCTACGAAGTATGGATGACCCCCGGTGATCGTCCCAGCGAAGTGATCTGCGTGCATTGTTTCGAGCTGCCCGAGGGGTTGCCGCAGGGACCAAAGATCGACGAGCCGATCGAGGTCAACGGCGTCGCCTTCAAGCGCATGGCGTACCAGGCCAGCGATCGCCAGTGGATCAGCCAACCGCTGTTGGTGGCGCGCAGCGTGCGCTGGAAGCCACGCCCCGCGGCCGCGCCACCCGCGCCGCGACACGATCCCACGACGCTCATCACCACGCTGCTGGGCATTGCGGTCGTCGTCGTTGCAATCCTGGTTTGGTCGACGCGCCGGCGGCCACGTCGGGCGATGAACCCGTACAGCCAGGCGGCGGGCTCGACCAGCGCGATGAGCTACGCGAAGCTGCGCGAGTTGGAAGTCTCGCCCGAGGCCCGCGACGCGCTCGACCACCCGGCGCCCGAGCAACACCAGCCTCCGAAGACCACCGAATGAGACGGTTCGGACAAGCGATGGCGTGCATCGGTTTCGCCGCGTTCGTTGCGGCGGCGGCCGCCCGCGCGGCCGACGAAGCCGCCAACGAGCCAAAGCTCGCCTCGTCGCGCGATCTGCTCGAATTGTACGGGGTCGACGACGCCCGCTGGGAAGCGCTGGCCGATGGCCGCCCGGTAAACGATGCCGAGCG
>DASZPI010000288.1:0-2263 GCA_035550355.1 Pirellulales bacterium | reverse complement strand
CAGGTCGCCCTTGTGATGGTTGCGCACCGGAAAATTGACCGTGCATCTGCCGAATGTGATATCGCTGGACGCCGCGACGCCGAACTGCGGACGGCTCGTTGCGGCGCCGCTGGTCGTGCTCGTCGCGACTTCCAAGTTACGGGTCGTGGCGAAGTACACGACCCGGTCGTTCGGCCCGGCAACCGATGCCAGTGGTTGCCAGGGTTGGTCGCTGAGCGCTTTCAGCTCAGGGTTTGCGATCTGCGCGCGGCCGTCGATCGTCGAGCGCTCGTATCCGTTCGGCACCGGGGCATTCACCGCCGCGGCGCGGGGCGTCGCCTGCACTTGGCTAAGGTTCATCTGCCGCTCGGCCGTCGCTCCCGCCTGGTCGATGTACACCTTGGTTCGCTCGGGGGCGATCGAAGGTTCGGCGCCCACGGGTCGCGGATCGATGCCCACCCGCACGCCGTCGTGCACACGGACCTTGGTGGCTGGCAAGGGACGCACGCAAAGCACTTCGTTGCCGGCGCGCAGCGTCACCACGTATCCGAGCGAATGCTCGCCCGCATCGAGCGCCAGGTCGGCGTACGGCACCACCACGTCAACCTCGGGCCCGTCGGCGTTGGTCGCCTGCCGCGTCACGAGCAGCTTTCCGTCGGCATCGCGATTCGCCTGGCCGCGTGCGATCACCGGCAGAGGCGCAGCGGCGGGATCATCGATCGTAAAGCCGCGGACCTCAATCGTCAGGCCAGGTTCATCTTCCGCACATTGCACGAAGCATCGAATCAGATCGCCGGGCGGGCGCGTCGAGCCGTCCATCACCAGTCGGACATCGGAAAGCACCGCGGCCGACAGCGACGTTGCGTGCGCAAGCAGCGCCACCAGCCCGATCGAAACGACGCGCGGCATCGTTAAGCCCTCGTTCGGATCATTGCTGCCCCAATCCGCCTTGCGCTGCCCGCTTGGTGTACAGCGGCATGTAGCGATAGTAAACCTCGAGCGTGAGCGCCGCCAACGAGGTGCAGTACAACCGGCCGCCGGGGGCCGCGCCATGCTTGTCGCCCGGGAAAAACCAACTGCCGTCGAGATGGTTGCCTTTAACCTGAGTGTCGAGCAGGTCGTCGCGCATCTTGCGGTTCCATTCGGCCCACAGCGGACCTTCGAAGTGGTGCATGACCTGCGTGGCGTAATAGTTGTAGTACATGTCGCCGGCCGACGGGCCGACGCGGCTGAGGTATTCGACGCCGCGCACCAGCGCCGGCTCATCGCGCTTCCAGCCCAAGTACATGCGGCACAGCAGGCCGGCTGCAATCGTGCCGTCCGTCACCTTGCTGGCATTCGTGTATCCGTACCGGGCGCCGCCGTCGAGGGCGACATAGTTCAAGAACCGGCTCACGCCCGTCACGGTGCTATCGGGCACCTTGATGTACGACAGGTACGCGCTCTTCAGTCCCATCACTTGCCAGGCCACGGCGGAGGTGTCGCCCGGCTGACGCGGCATGTAACGCCAGCCGCCGCCGATCGGGTCTTGCGCCAGCACCGTGAAGCGCACGGCGCGCTGCGTGGCGGCCAGCAGCTCGCGATCCTGCGTCATGCCGTAGGCTTCGGCAATTGCCGTCATTGCCAGGCCGTGGTCGTACAATCGCCCCGCCGGATCGGTCATCGCGCCGTCCATGGGCCCGGTTTGCATGTTCAACAGCAGGAACTTGAGCCCGCGGGCGACCGTGTTGTGGTAGTCGGATGTCTTGCCGAACACATCCGAGCGATGCGTGTGACCGGCGCCCAGGAACGGCAACAGCGCCATGGCCGTGGCGCCGACCCGTGCGCGAACCAACATGCCGGGGCTCGTGCACTGGCCGTTGCATTGCGGGCAAATCTGGTGATTGAAGTTCCAACTGCCGTCTTCGAGCTGGTGGCGCGACAGCCATCCCAGGGCGCGGACCACGGCCGCTTCGGTCGCCGGCGTGCCGCCGCGTTGCATCACGGCCTCTTTGCGGGCTGCATCGGTGCGGGCGAAGGCCAGTTCGCTGATCGGTACCGGCTCGGGTGTTCCCTCGCCTTCGGCGGTCGAGCCGACCGGCAGCTCGTTCAGCTCGGTCGGGGCCTCGACGACCGGCCCCTTGGCCGGGCGAACGTCGACCGGTTCGATGCTCAAGCTGCTGACCATGGCCGCGGCGGCCGCGGGCGCCGGAGTAGCCTCGACGGGCGCTTGTTCCTCGGGAACCACGATCGGCGGCACCTCTACGAGCGGAATTTCGGGGACAGGTTCCGCTATAGACGCCAC
>DASZPI010000287.1:0-2068 GCA_035550355.1 Pirellulales bacterium | reverse complement strand
TCGGACTCTTGGGCCTAAACGGCCCGCTCGCGATGGTCCTAACGCCAGCCTACGACGACTTTTTCGACGGTTTTTGATAGCATCGCCCAGCGCCTCTGAATAGACTTAGGCGCAGGCCGGCAATTGTCTTCTGCGTCGCATCTAGCCGTTCGCGGATTGCCGGTTCGTCAGGGTCGAAGCGTCGTAACGCGAACTCTCTTTCGCAAAACGGAGTTGGCACCGTCATGCTGTTCACAAACCGCCGCGCGTGGATTTTTGGCTGCATAGCTTCCTGCGTCGCGCTGTCTCAGGTCGCACGCGGCGCGGATCCGGCATCGCCGCTTGCCGATACGTCGCTGCTTGCCGATACGTTCACTTCGCCCCAAGGCACGACGCTGTACGCGATCGCCGTCACACCGCAGGGCAAAAAGCCCGCCATCGGACCGACCGACGTTGTGGTGTTGTTCGATACCTCAGCCAGTCAGACGGGCGACTACCGCGACAAAGCGTTCGAGACGCTCGACGTGTTGCTCGCCAACCTGCAGCCCGACTCGCGCGTGCGGTTGGCCGCCGTCGATGTGCAGCCGACCGAGCTCAACACCTCGTTTGCCGCTCCCGGAAGCGATGAACTGAAATCGGCGGTCGAGCAATTGCGTGGCCGCACGCCACTGGGCTCGACCGACATGGACGCCGCGCTGGCTTGGAGCGCCGGTGCATTCGGTGACGATTCGAACGATCGCTCGAGGGCTGTGGTTTACATCGGCGATGGCATGAGTGCCGCGCAAGTGATGCCGAGCGCTCGACTGCAAGAACTTACCGGCGCGTTGGTCAATCGTCGCGTTGCCGTGACGAGCTTCGGTATCGGCCCGCGCATCGATGGCATGCTGCTGGGAGCGCTGGCCAGCGACACCGGTGGCGTGTTGGCCCTGGATAACGACGACCTGAACGCCCGACAAGTCGGCATGTTCCTCGTGACGGCGGCGACCGGCGCCGTGGCGTGGCCAAGCGAAATGGAAGCCGACGAATCGCTCGGCATAACCTATCCGCGTCGCATCGCCCCGCTGCGTTTCGATCGTGAGACGATCCTGCTCGGTCAGTCGCCGCAGCCGCCGAGCGGCCAATTGCGTGTGACCGCCACGATCGCTGATGCGTCCGTCGCGATGCAGTGGAGCGTGTCGAGCAAGGCGTCGGATGTCGAGAACTCGTATCTCGACGAATTGGTGCGCTCGGCCGAGCGCGATGATGCAGTGAGTCTGCCCCTGGTCGGAACCGCAGGTTTGGCCGAGTTGCGCAATTCGATCAATGTGCGAGCGCAAGGACTCGCGCGGCTTGGACAGCAAGCCGTGGCAACGGGCAATAACGAGCAGGCCCAACAGCTCGCCGCCGAGGCGCTGCGGCTTGATGCCGGAAACGCCGATGCCGCTGCCGTCGATGCGGCCGCCAAGCACGCTCCGGCCGGGGGTCGCGAGTTGAAGCTAGTGAACTTCCAAAATGCCAACGACGCACCGCCGGACAACGCCGCCGAACCGCTGCCCGCCACGGGCCGCGAGGCGGCGCCCGATGAAGGCAATTTTCTGAACGAAGTGAACGAACAGCGCGCGGTTCTGGCCGGGCGATTGCAAGCCGATGTGCAGGCCACCATCAATCAGGCGCGTTCGTTAATGCCGACCAACCCCGATGCGGCAGCCAACATCTTGAAGCTGGCGTTGGAAGGCGTGACCGTCGCTCCCGAGCTGTCGGACGACATTCGCCTGCAGTTGGTCGATCAATTGCAATCCGCCCTGCGCGAGGCAAGCCGCCAGGCGCAGATCAAAGCCGAGCGCGACCTGCGCGAGGCCGCGATCGCCGCCGAAGCCGAGCAACGCGCCCAGATGACGCGCGAGTTGTTCGATGCACAAAATCGGAAGAGCCAGCTCGTCGAACGATTCAACACGCTGATGGACGAGCGTCGGTATGCCGATGCCGAAGCGGTTGCCGACACCGTTCGCCAGGATGAGCCGGCAGTGCCGGTGGTGATGTCGGGCACTCAGCTCACGGCCCGCCAGACAAAGTTTACGACCGACGCGCAGTACATGAATCTGGCCGACCA
>DASZPI010000286.1:0-4768 GCA_035550355.1 Pirellulales bacterium | reverse complement strand
CGATCGGCGTCGTGTTTTGGCGGTTGTGCGCGCTCAATCCTGCCCTGGTTCTGGTTGCGCTGGCCGGATTTTGGCTGGCGCGGTGGACCGTCACCCGAACTCTCAGCGAGGTAGTCCATGGGTGCTAAGGGGATGGTTCCCGAAATTGTCGCAAGGTTTGGCGCGGTCGAAGTGTCGAGCACGGTGGTTTATTCACTGATCGCCTCGGGCGTGCTCATCGTGCTGGCGGTTGCGGTGCGCATTGGAATGCAGCGCGGCGGTTCGCGCATACCCTTGGCGGCCGAATGCCTGGTCGAGCACCTGGACGGGATCATGAGCGAAATGAGCGGCGCCGATGCGCGTCCGTTCACGCCGTTGATCGTCACGCTCGCGCTGTTCATCGCCACGGCAAACTTGTTGGGATTAGCGCCAGGCATGCACTCGCCGACAGCCGACTTCTCAACAACCGCGGCGCTGGCGGCGATCGTATTTGTCGCCGTTCCGTTTTATGGCATTCGCGTTCGAGGACTGCGAGGCTACCTGCGGCATTACCTTGAACCGTCGCCGCTGCTCTTGCCATTGGAAATCGTCACCGAGTTCTCGCGCACGTTGGCGCTGGCCGTGCGATTGTTCGGCAACGTGATGAGCGAAGAGCTGGTGATCGCCGTCATGCTGACGATTGCCGGGCTGTTCGTGCCCGTCCCGCTGATGCTATTGGCTGTTCTAACCGGCGTGGTTCAAGCTTACATCTTTACTGTCTTAACGGTCGTCTACGTGAGCGCCGCGGTGCGGGCTCGCGCGTAACGAGGAGAACTTCGTGGATACCACAACCCTATTCACCGTGGTCGTGATGACCTTGGCCGGGCTGACGGTCGTGTTCGGCACGATTGGGCCGGCCCGCGCTCAGGGGCAGGCAATCGTCTCCGCGCTCGACGCGATCGCCCGGCAGCCCGACGCTGCCGATCGCATCAGCCGCACGCTGTTCGTCGGACTGGCGATGATCGAGTCATTGGCGATCTATTGCCTGGTGATTGCCTTGATCTTGCTGTTTGCCAATCCGTTCCGAGCGCTGATCGAGTCGTAAGCGATGACGTTCAACGGCTGGACATTCCTGTTCGAGATCATCAACTTTGTGGTGCTGGCCTACGTGCTGCATCGCTTGTTGTATGAGCCGCTGCGCACCGCGATCGACCAGCGCCGAGAAGCGACGCTAACGGCGCAAACACAGGCGAACGCCGCCCGGAACGAAGCCGAAGGACTTGCCGCGCGTCTCCGCCAGCAGTTGACCAGCGCCGACGATCAGCGGCAGGCGTTGTTGCAGCAGGCTCGCCAGCAGGCCGAGACCGAGCGCCAGCAGATCGTGGCCGAGGCGGAGCAGTCGATGCGGCGTCGGCAAGACGACGCGCGGCAAATGCTCGATGAACAGCGCAAGCAGGCCTTGTCGGCGGTTGAAGACGAAGTCATTGCCCAGGCGGTCGACTTAGCGAAGCGTCTGCTGTACGAATCGTGCGACCGGTCGCTGCACCAACAACTTGCCGACCGGCTGGTGGAAACGCTGGGGACAATATCCGACGTCCAGCGAGGGCAAATCCGATCGACGTGGCAGCCTATCGATCGCGCGGTGCTCGAAAGCGCAGACGGTCTCGATGCAAAAACGCTGCAAAAACTCAATGCCGCGGTGACCGATGTCGTTGGCCAACCTGTCGCGCTGACCGTGCTCGACCAATCGGGCCTGATCGGCGGCGTTCGATTGAAATTGGGTGGCTATATCTGGGACGCTTCGCTGGCAGGTCAGCTCAGCCATGCCGCGGCTGCCTCGGAAAAGGTCCCACCGCGATGACCACCGCAACGTCTACCTTCGGATGGAACAATCGGGTCGCGGCAACGTTGCGTGAGCGCACGCAAACCATCCATTGGCAAGTGCGCTATCGCGAAGCGGCCTATGTGGTGCGCGTCGGCGACGGGGTCGCCTACCTGCGCGGTGCACCGGCCGTTCGCTACGGCGAACTGATCGAACGTCCCGACGGGCTCACGGCCTTGGTGTTCGAGTTGCGGCGGCACGATTTTGGGGCCGTGTTCCTCGATGCTTCGGACGACGTGGCGGCCGGCGACGAGCTGCGTGCCACGGGGCGCGTCGCCAGCGTTCCGGTTGGCGAGGAGCTGCTGGGACGAGTGATCGACGCGCTAGGCAGGCCGCTCGACGACGGACCGCCGCTCGCAGTTCCGACGGCCTGGCCGATCGAACGTGAAGCGCCCGGCGTCACGGATCGTCAACCGGTCGCCGAGCCGCTGCACACCGGCATCAAAGTGATCGACAGCCTGCTACCGTTGGGTCGCGGGCAGCGCGAGTTGATCCTGGGCGATCGCGCCACCGGTAAAACGGCACTGGCCATCGACACAATTCTCGCCCAGCGGCACAGCAATGTGATCTGCATCTACACCGCGATCGGTCAACGAAAGGTCACCGTTGCGGAGGTGGTTGAGACCCTCAGCCGGCACGAGGCATTAGCCTACACGGTCGTGCTCTCGGCCGACGCCGATGCTCCAGCCGGACAGCAATATCTCGCGCCGTTCGCGGCTTGCACGATCGGCGAGTACTTCATGCAGCGCGGCAAGCACGTACTGATCGTGTACGACGATCTAACGAAACACGCCGATGCCTATCGACGGATTTCGCTGCTGTTAGGGCGGCCTCCGGCGCGCGAAGCGTACCCGGCCGATGTATTCTATCTGCACGGTCGCTTGCTCGAACGAGCGACGCGCCTTCACGATCGGCATGGCGGTGGAAGCCTTACCGCGTTGCCGATCGCGACGACTCAGGCCGGTCAGATTTCGAGTTACATTCCGACGAACCTGATCTCGATTACCGACGGTCAGTTGTACCTCGACGCACGGCTATTCAACGAAGGGCGGCGGCCGGCGATTGACGTTGGCCTGAGCGTTTCGCGCGTCGGTGGCAAAGCTCAACCGGTTGTGTTGCGCCAATTGGCCGGTGATCTGAAGCTGCTGTTCGCGCAGTTGCACGAACTCGAAACATTCTCGCGCTTCGGCGCCGAGCTCGAACCCGACACGCGCCAGCGCCTTGAGCGCGGTCGCCGCTTGCGCGAAGCGTTAAAGCAGCCACGGCTCGAGCCCTTGCGGTTGGGCCTTGAGATTGCGACCTTGTTCGCGGTGCGCGAAGGCTATCTTGACCAGGTTCCTGTGGCGAGCGTTGATGAGTTTCTTGCGGCGCTTTGTCAGCGGATACGATCGCTCGACCCCGACGTGCTCGACGGCTTCGAGCGCGGCGAACCATTGACCGAGACGTGGCAAGCCCGCCTCAGACAGGCGATCGAATCGACCCTGGTCCCATTTACGAGCAGGCCTCGCAATGACACTGGAACAAACCCAACGGCGGCGGCAGGCCGTTAGCACGATTCACGATATCGTTGCTGCGATGCGCGCGATCGCCGCGGGGCGCATCCAGCGCGCCGGTCGGGCGCTGGAGGCCGGTCGACGGTACGAAGACGTGGTGCGACGCGGCATCGCAGCCGTTGCGGCGCAATCGTCGGCCGATTCGCTGCCACTGGTCAATGGCCGTCCACCACTGTTGATTGTGCTTACCTCGGAACAGCCGTTGTGTGGGGCGTTTAATCACGCGGTGCTCGCTCTGGCCGAACGACGCTGGCAAGCGATGAATCGCGAAGGAGCGCAGTTGGTCGTTGTCGGTCAGCGCGGTCTCCGTGTCCTGGCGCGGCGGGGCATTACGCCTCATGTCGCCGAATCGGGGGCCACGACCTTACAAGCTGTGCGCGACGTCGTGAAGCGTCTGGCTAAGATGATCGACCGGCGCTACGCTTCGCGCAGCCTTGGACCGCTGCATATCATTTACAATCGTTACCAATCGGTGAGCGAGCAACTGCCTACCGAAGAACGGCTACTGCCGCTGGACTTGAGTCAGTTTCGGCGGCAAGCGCCGCGCGCCAATCCGGTCCGACGTTATTTGCCGGTCGAGGATTTGATGGCCGGGCTGGTCGGCGAGTACGCCTTCATCAGCTTGTATCGCATGGCGGCCGATTCGTATGCCAGTGAACAGGCGAGCCGCCTGGTCGCGATGGACGGAGCCACGCGCAGTACCGACCGCATGGTTCGGTCGCTGGTCGATCTTGAGCGCCGCGAGCGTCAACAGGAAGTCACACGACAGGTTCTGGAACTTATTGCCGCGCGATTTGCGGCCACCGATGACGAAGTTGTCAGCGATTTTCCAGAATCATTCTCGGTTACGGGAACGACAGAAGAAACCCGGGTGCAACCGGTGGCAACTTCGGCCGCCGAACTTTTTTGAAAGGTGTCCTATGGCCGTCGATCTTCGCACGCCGTATCTGGGCCTTACGCTTGGCAATCCTGTTGTGGTGTCGGCCTGCCCGTTGACCAGTGAGCCCGATGTCGCGTTGCGCTTGCAAGAGCTCGGCGCAGCAGCGCTGTCGCTGCCGTCGCTCTTCGAGGAACAGCTCGAACAGGCCGAACCGTCGACGGTCGCCCCGTCGTTTCGGATGGACGCGGGCAAGCAGGACCTGTCGTATTACCGCGCCTTGCAGCATTATAACCGCGGCCCGCAAGCGTATCTCCGATACCTCGCCGAATCCAAGCAGCGACTCAAGATTCCGGTGTTTGCCAGCCTTAACGGTACCACTGCCGGTGCATGGGTCCGCTACGCGGCACAAATCGAGGATGCCGGCGCCGACGCCTTAGAACTGAACATGTACTACGTCGCCGCCGACGCCCACATTACGGGCCAGCAGGTCGAAGA
>DASZPI010000285.1:0-12891 GCA_035550355.1 Pirellulales bacterium | reverse complement strand
CGTCGTTGGCTCTTCGCCGATCGCGCGCACCTCCCACAGGCCCGCCGAGCTGGGACGGCGCAGCCCTTGAATGGTGCCGCCGGTCTTTGTGTCCGAGGGGCGCCAATCGGCCCCGAGCGCGAAGTCGAGCTTGCCGTCGCCGTCGATATCGTAAGGGGCGATGCACACGTTGTCGGGCTTCGTCTGCTCGTCGATGATCGTGTGCACCTTCCACGTCGGATTCTCGTACCAGATCACGCGGCGGCTATCGACGACGACGATGTCGGTCTTACGGTCATCGTTCATGTCGACCAGATTCACCGCGTACCCAACTGTCAGATCGTTGGCGATCTCCTGGGGGCGAAACTTCAGCGGCCCGGCCGGCGCCGCCGCAACGAGTCCGAAAAAGGCGCAAATACAGGCGAAGAACCGTAGGTGCGGCGAGAAACTCAAGGGGCGGGACCGTTTCGCTGTCGATTTGCGTGCGTGCGCGTTCATCGGCGGTTACTCACGGTTGGCGGCGGCGGTTTGATTCGACCCGAGGGCGTATAAAGCGTCGTAGGTGCGCAGGTAGATGCGACCGTTCGAAATCACGGGCGACGACGAGATCGCTTCGTCGAGTTTGTTCGTCGCAAGGACTTCGAACTGTTTGCCGGCACGGACCACCGTTACCACGCCGTCGCGCGCCGTGAGATAGACTTTGCCGTCGGCGTACACCGGCGAAGCGCGGTGCCGCTGCGAGTGGGTCCGTTCGTAGTAGTATTCCTTGCCGGTTTGCGCATCGAGGCAAAGCAGCAGGCCGTTCTCGCGGCACAAGTACACCAGCCCGTCGACCACGAGCGGCGAGGGGACATCGGGCGTGTTTTCCTCGCGCCGCCATAAATGACCTTCGCTGGTGCTCGTGATGTCGCCCTGGGCCGACGGGGTCAGCGCGAGGATCGGCCCGTTCTTTGCCGAAGGTACGACAATCATGCCCGAGGCCGCGACCGGCGAAGCCACCAGCCGCAGTGTGTGATTGTACTTGCCGGGAGGGTTGATGCCGCCGCACCGCCAAAGCTCCTTGCCGTCCGACAAGCGGTGCGCCGTGATGTAATCGGCCCCGTGCACGAGCAGGAATTCCTGCTCGTTATCGCGATACAGTATCGGCGACGCATACGAGTGCAGGCATTCGTCCTTCGCGTCGCTGGCTCGCTTTTGCACCCAGACATTCCTGCCGGTCTTGGCATCGAGCGCGATTACCAGGGCAGCGTTCGTATGCAACAGTTGCAGGTACAGCCGATCGCGATCGAGCACCGGGGTCGAGCTCATGCCGAAGGCAATGTTCAACGGCCCAAACCGCTTGCCAATGTTGAATTGCCATACTTGTTTGCCGTCGACTGTGTAACACGCCAGATCGCCCGAGCCGAAGAACGCCCACACGTGCTTGCCGTCGGTCGATGGCGACGGTGAAGCCATGTTCCCTTCATCGCCGCGCACGGGCTGATCGCCGGTGCCGACCTTGCGCTCCCACAAAGCCTTGCCCGCGGTGTTCAGGCAAATCAGCACCAAGTCTTGCCCCTTGGCGCTGGTTAAAAAGATGCGGTCGTCCCAGACCACTGGGGTCGCGCCGGCGGGACCGGGCAGCGGAGTCCGCCAAAGCACGTTCTCGCTACGGCTCCAGGTGGTCGGCAGGTTTGTTTCGCGGCTGATGCCGTCGTTATTCGGGCCGCGCCATTGAGGCCAGTTTTCGCCTTGCGCGGCAGTCGCCGTAAAGCAAAAGACCCAGGCGATCAGCGGCGCAAAATTTCCAAGTCGGATTGCGCGCACACAGGCAGGCATCGAAGGCGTCTCCGTGGATTCAATGCGAGAGAACCGAGGCGGGGCGGGTAGCCTCCCTACTTTCGCCCAGCGCACCGACCCGGTCAAGCGCCGCGACGCTCGTCGCGCACAAACGCAGCTTGCAAACTTCGCGCCTTCACTGGAACATAGAGCCCATGATTCGCATTACAGGTATGGTCATGCTTGGCTTCGGCACGCTGTTGCTGCTCGTGGCAACCGGGCTCGCGGCTTATCAGGTCGAAATCCCAGGCGCTGACGACAAGCCAGTCTTCGCGATCGATTTTCACACGCAACTGGGCACCACTTGCTACGCGCTTTTGCTGGCCGCTTGCTTTATCCTTGCCGCCTTGGGGCTGTTGACGCTCGGCACCTGGCCCGACGAGCAGAAAAGCCTTTCGATGGCTGAGTAAAGATTCGCACCCCAAGCACGTCGTCTCCGCCCCGCCGTACCGCTCGAGCCGCAACATGACGCGAGTCTTGGTCTGTCCACCGGTGTTCAACCGTAATCCGGGCGCTTATCGCGATGTGCTCGTCGATGCCGGTTTCGAGATCGTCTATCCCGACGGCGATCTGGCACGCATGCCGTTGGACCAGCGGATCGATTATCTGCGGACAGTCGATGCGGCAATTGCAGGGATTGAGGTGTACGACGAGGCCGTGTTCGCGGCAACCAAACTGCGCGCCGTGGCCAGGGCCGGCGTAGGCTACGACGCCGTCGATGTCGCAGCGGCCAGCCGGCACAACGCCTTGGTATGCATCACGCCTGGCACGAACGAGCATTCGGTCGCCGAGCAAACGTTGGCGTTAATCTTTGCGTTATTCCGCGACGTGGCCCGCCGCGATCGCGAAGCCCGCCAAGGCGGCTGGCGGCGTGCGCCGGTGCGGCGACTCGCAGGCAACACGCTGGGACTGGTGGGCCTTGGACGTATTGGCCGCGCGATTACGCCGCGCGCCCAAGCCTTGGGTTTGAAGGTGTTGGCATACGATCCGCATCCGAATCGAGAGTTTGCCGCCGCGCACCATGTCGAACTCTGCACGCTCGATGCGCTGCTCGAACGATCGGACATCGTCAGCCTGCATCTGCCGTGCACGGCCGAGACGACCGACCTCATCAACGCCACCACCCTCGCCAAAATGAAACCGACGGCGTACCTCATCAACACGGCACGTGGCGGCTTGGTCGACGAGGCGGCGCTTGCCGACGCTTTAACCAATGGCACCATTGCCGGCGCGGGGCTCGACGTATTCAAGGTCGAACCGCCCGGATCCGATCACCCGCTGTTGAAGTTCGACCAGGTCGTGGTTTCGCCACATTTGGGAGGCATCGATCGCGATGCCGTTAACGCGATGGGCAAGCTCGCCGCCGAATGCATCGTGCAATTGCACCGCGGACAATGGCCCGAAGGGTGCGTCGTCAACGAGCAATTGCGCGCTGGCTGGAAATGGTAGCACGCCCCGGCCGCGACCTGCTCCTTACTCTTCGTCTTCTTCATCGACCGATAGCGACTGCCCGCTATCTTCGGATCGCAGGCCCAAGATGAACGGCACCGCGCGCGAGGACCAATCCTTCGGGTCGGGATACGACGACGACGCGGCGCCAAATGCGCTGCGAAGCATCTCGGTGTCGATGATCCCTGGATTCAACGGCACGGCAACCATGCCGTGCGGCAATTCCTGGGCAAGTGCCTTGGTCAGTCCTTCGACCGCGAATTTCGTCGCACAGTAGGGGGCCACTTCCGGCGCTGTCGACCGGCCCCAGCCTGAGCTAAAGTTCACAATCACTCCGCGCCCGCGCCCGACCATCGCTGGCACAAACGCGCGGATGACGTTCACCACCCCCGCCACGTTGGTCGCCAAGATCGTTGCGATCTCATCGGCCGTAAACTCCCACAAGCGTGCGTTACGATTCATGATCGCGGCGTTGTTGATCAACAGGTCGGGCGGACCTGAATCGGCCAGCACCTTTCTCGCCCAGCGATCGACGGCCTCCGCATCGCTCACATCGACCGCCGCAAACGAGTGCGGCGCGGGATACGCTTGTTCGAGCGCGGCAACTGACTTGGCGCTGCGAGCACAGCCGTGAACAACGTGCCCCGCGGCAATGAACCCGTCGGCCATCGCACGGCCGAGCCCGCGGCTTGCACCCGTCAACACAATCTGCCGGCTCTGATCTTGCGCCATCACAACGCAGTTCCTTCTAGCGGTTGAGTTGCTGCTGACGTGCGGCGTCGATGAACTTGCCAAAGGCGTCGAGCGTTTTGTTCGGCACTGCTTTGCGCAGCTCGAAGCCATCGGCCGAAAGCCGTGCGGCAACACCGATCGGCGGCGCTGCCGGAAACTCGGGAAGCGTGAAGGTCGGATCGTCTTTCATGAGCTGAACCACCTGCGCCGCCAAGCGCATCGAGTTGCCCAGATCAAACAGGCTCATGAATTGCGACCCACTCGGCAATAGCTGCATCGACTCGCCGACCAACTGGTCGTCGGTCAGCGATGGCTTGGGCGGGTGAGCGACCAGTTGCTCGATGGTTGCGCGATCGTATCCGAACAGCACGGTGTGATCGTCCAGCGCGACCGAATAATATGCGGTCATCTTGCCACCTGGTCCGAACAGCTTGTCGAAATGTTTGAACACTTCAGGATTGGGCTGTTTCTGGGCAAACGCACTCAAATCGACTGCCACTTCCAGCCCGTCGTTTCCCGCAATCTTGGTCTTTTTGAGCGAATAGGGGGGCAACATCGGCGAATTGATTTCTTCAGCCAACTTTTGATAATCGGCCGAGTACCGCTCGACGACGGCAAGATACTCTTTCGCCGAGTCAACATGGACCACGCCGACCGTGCCCGAGAACACTCCGGCATCGGGTCGCGGCAGGGCGACGCTCATCGACATGCCACGAACCTGCTGCACCATCGGTCGGTAAAGTTCTCGTAATTGTTTGACCTGCGCCTCGGTCATCGGCTTGCCGCTTTGCTCGGTGCTCGAGCGGATCATCTCGGCGCTCAAGTCGGTTAGCCGACCAACCCAATCGCCGACTTTGCCCATTCCCAGAGCCAAAACAAAAGGTCCTGGCGGTAGGCCGAGAAACAAATCCGTATCGACACCTGTTGCCTGCTTGGCGCTTTTGTCCCAACCACTGTCGGGCGTAAAGATGGCCCGCATGCTCGAGATCAGGTCGGTGTCGCCGGTCACGCGCAGACCGACCGCGAGCAACTGCAGGTCCGAACGCGCTTGGCCGCTGACGGCTTCGAACAAGTCATAGTACATCTCCACCACCGACCTGGTTGCGGCATCGAGGTTGGCTACGCCGGCTTGAGCGCCAGCCAAACCGTTCTGGATCGCATCGAGCGAATAGCCGATGCCCGCCGGGGTGGAGATCGCGACGATGTCGTTCTCGGTCTGCCACGCAGCCAGGGCGCCGGCCACATCGGCCACGCTGCGCTTGGCTTCGAGCGCCGACTTGAGCACGGCATTATCCTTGGCCAGCAGTGCGAAGCTCCCCTTGCGCGCCACATGCGCCGGTTGACCCGCGATCATTACCGCGGTTGGGCTGGCATCGGCGTTTTCAGGCGCGAGCTGGCCGAGGAACTTGGCGTAATCGGTTACTGGAATCGCGATTAAAAAGTCGGCTGCCCCCGCGTCGCCGTCGTTGCGAGGCAGAAACGCCATCGCGGCGCTTCCTTCATCGTCTACGCCTTCGTTTAGCCCCAAACGGAGCTTTGCGATCGGCAGCAATCCCGGCACCGGCAGATGCAGCCGTTGGCCGATGCTTTCGATTTTCTTGCTGGTCGCGCCCAATCGGTTGACCAGGATGACGGCCAGTGCCGAATCGGGAAGCTGCTTGAGCACCTCGGGGCCGACTTGCGCACACAATGTCGTGGCAATCACTGCATTCCATACGACGCCGGCGGCGATGCGACCTAGCATGCGCTATCCTCCTTGGACCATCGATTGCTGAGCAACCAGAACCTTACGCCTTTACGTTGTAGCAAATCAGCGCATCCTGCTCGCGGATGTAGAGCTTGCCGTCGAGCACCACTGGATGCGGCCAGCTTGGTTTTTCGACGTTCGGGATCGTGAATGTGCCCTTGAGCTGGTAACCCTCGGGCGTAGCGCCGATCAGCGCCACGACACCGTCCTGGTAGCGGTAATAGACATTGCCGTCGGCGAACACGACGGCCGCCGAACCGCTGCCGGGTGGACGCTTGTCGCCTTCCCACACAATGCGTCCGGTGAGGAACTCGACGCACACAGGAATGCCCTTATTGTGGCCGTGTCCAAAGTACAGATACTCACCCACAAGCACCGCACCGCCGTGATGGTTTTGCAATTCTTTGGCCGGGTGATACCAGATCTCTTCGGCCTCAAACTGCTTGGCATGCTTGACGATCTTCAGCACGGCGGCACCGCCGTCGCCGTAGCCGCTGGTGCAAAAGATGTAGTCGCCGTGCGGAATGGGAGTGGGAATGGCAGCGGTAGGGTTCGTAATCTTGTTGTACCCCCAGAGGAACTTGCCGGTGTTGGCGTCGATGCCCACGACTCCGCGTCCGAGCAGTTGCACGTACTGGCGGGTACCGGCCGCCTCGGAAACGACAATCGACGAGTACGCCGCGCCGTCTTTGCCCTTGGGACCAAGGTCCGGAACGGCAGCCTTCCACAACAGGCGGCCACCTTTTTTATCCAGCGCGACGATGGCTGCCTGCTTGCCGCCCGGGGTGCACAGCAGCTTGTTGCCATCGACCAGCGGCGACTCGCTGAATCCCCAACCCGACATCATCTGCCCGCCGAAATCGGTCTGGAAGTTCTTTTTCCAATGCACCTTGCCGGTCTTAGTTTCGGCGCAGATCAGGTCGCCATACGTGCCGACGGCGTACAGCAGATCGCCGTCGACGGTAGGCGTGCCGCGCGGACCCGAGTAATTGCCGTCCTTCCACTTGGCGCCGATCTTGGTGCGCCAAAGCTCGCGGCCATCAGCCAGCGAAAGCGCGATTACGAATTGATCTTCGCCCCGTTCGCCCATGGTGAAGATGCGGCCATCGGCGATCGAGATACTCGAAAAGCCGGCGCCCAAACCGCTGGCCTTCCAGAGTACGGGAGGGCCGCTTTCGGGCAAATTCGCGATCAGGCCCGTGTCGCTACTCTTGCCGTCGCGCAGCGGGCCGCGCCACTGCGGCCACTCGGCGACCGCAGGCCCCGAGCCGGACCTGACATCCGCAAACGTCGCTGCGGCGGCGCTGAGAGCGATCATGAAGATCAGACAAAAAGAGTATCGAATCATGGGTGGGATTCCGTGTGCTAAGGCGGGCAGATGTTCGTCAGTGTAGACGACGAATGTACGAATGACGAGCTATTTGCCGGGCGACGACAGCAGACCTTCACGCTTGAGCCAGTCGGCAAACATTGTCGGCCATTGGTTATCGGGGCCAGTGCGAATTCCTTCCGCGTGGCCACCCTTCTCGTAGATGTGCAGTTCTGCGGTCACGTGCTTTTCACGCAGCGCAAGAAAATAGTGCAACGAGCCAACCGTGAACTTGTCGCTGATGGCCGAGGTAATGAACGTCGGCGGCGTGGCTCGGATCGAAATTTCGTCGAGGTGCAATGCCGGGTCGAGCTCGGCCGAGAGGATGGGCATTGTTAGGTAGGCCGGCGCGACCATCGCCACGAAATCGGGGCGACAGCTTACTTGGTCGACCTCGTCAATCGGGTCGTAGGCACGGCGCTCGGTGGAATGGTTGGTCGAAAGCATCGCCACCAGATTGCCTCCGGCCGAGAAGCCGATCGCGCCGATCCGCTTGGGATCGATGCCCAGTTCGCTGGCGCGGCTGCGCAGCATGCTTGTGGCGCGCTGGATGTCTTGCAGCGCGTGATGATGCTGCGCGTAACCTTGGTGACGCTTCGGCACTCGGTACTTCATGTACACGCCCGTCACGCCCAGCGGCCGAAGCCAGTGAATAATATCGACGCCACCATCGGTAACGCCCAGGCTACCGTATCCACCCCCGGGGCAAACGATCACAACCGGCGTTGGATCCGCGAGTTCTTTAGGTCGTGCGATCGTGATCGACGGTTGCGTGACATTCGTGATCGTGCGCGAGCGTCGTCCGTCGTTCACCGTTTCGTCGCCGATAGGTCGCGGCTCGTTCGGCGCTTTGTCGGGCCAGAGTCGCAGCGTCGTGACCTCAAATTGGTCGATCGGCAGATGTTGGCGAACCTCGATCTCGCCGGGCGAGTAATCACTATCAGCCGCGACCACCTTTCCGACGCAGAAACAAACAACCGCCAGGAAAACCGGCGCACGCAGTCGCAACGATGTAATCAGCATTCGCACAGTGTAATTCGCGCGTCGCGGGAGTGTCATTCGAGCCCCGCCAGCTCGCACAAGGTTGCACTGAGCACCGGTTGCGGGCAACTCCACACCAGGAAGAACAGCGCCTCGCGGCACCAGCGGCCCGCCGGGTGACCCACGACGTAGCCGGTCCCCTTGGCCGCTGTGAGCGCCGCCTGCGAGGTGCGTAGCGCCAGCCCGTTAGCCCGTGATCGCAAATCTTCGCTCGAGCAGCACGGCGTGCCGGCCGCCGCGTCGAGCAGATCGTGAACCGTCTCCTGCCAAGCGGCGTCGAGCGCGTCGGTCGGCTCGCGCAGGTCGGATCGTCGATTTGCCTCGTCGGTTAGATAGTCGATCGCTGCCCGGGCCAGGCCTAGCGCGAGCGTCGAGGTTTGCAGCCCACCGGTACCCGCGCCCTTGCCGGCCGCCATCACGTTCTCGATCGGTCCGTCCAAGATCCACTCCTGGGACACATGCACTCCGCGAAGCTGTACGGCGCCGGTGTGGCTGGCGGAAACCCCAATCAGCCGGGCCGGTTCGTCGACCGAGATGCCCGGAGCGTCGGTCGGAATGGCCGCCAGCACCTGCCGGCCGTCGTCGAGCGTGGCCCCGGTAACGATCACGTCGGCCGCATCGGCTCCTGTGACCCAGGGACTGAAGCCATCGAAAAGGTAGCCGTCGTCCACAGACCGCGCGGCAAGCACCGGCTTCGCGAGATGCCGTCGGCTGGTCGTAAGGTGCGAGATGCCGACCGTCGCCATCAGCGAGCCCTCGGCCAAACCAGGCAGCCAACGCGCTTGCATCGCCGTGTTTTCGCTGTCGGCAATCCGGCGGCAGGCCCCCGTGCGTTGGGTGATGACAAAGGTCGTGGTAAGGCACGCGGCCGATAGCTTCAGGTAGCCGCGCAGCACATCGACTTCGTCCCAGGCATAGCCATGCGATTGTTCGGGCAGGAACCAGCGAAAGACGCCCGCCTCGCCGCAGAGGCGCAATTGCTCGTCGGGCCAGTGTCCGGCGGCGTCGAGCGCATCGGCTCGGTCGCGGAGCTGCTGGCAAAGCTTGTCGAGCTCGTTGGAGGTGGGAGTTTGGATCATGACTGCTGGGCGGACGAGGTTCAGGCTATCGATCTGGCGGCGCGACAGCAATCCGCTCGAAGCAACGCCACGGCGTTATGTCGTGCGACCCGGCGCGCAACCATCGAGTTTTCTAGCTTTCGTGTCAGCTTCGAGGGCAAAAGGGGGCTTCAGAATTGACGCAAATCGGTATACTACGCACTCGTGCATCGCTTGAACCATGAGCGCGGCAACACGGGGCACGAAACGTCCAGGGATGAGATGTTATGAGTCAAACGAGCGCACCGGTGTCGATGCCAACTCCCGACAAGACAAGCTACTTAGGTCCCAATTCGCCGACGCTGTACGAAAAGTGCGTCGCGCTTGCCAATAACCTGTGGTGGACGTGGCAGCCGGAGGTCGTGAATCTGTTTCGCGACCTGGACCCGATCCGCTGGCGTCAGCTCGACCATAACCCCATCGCTTTGTTGAGCGAGTTCACCCCCGAACGGCTCGACATGCGCGCTGCCGAGCTTGTGCTCTATAGCCGCATCAACCACGCCTATCGGCGGTTGAAGGAATACCTGGTCAGCACGCAGACCTGGTCGACCACGCATGCTGGCGTACTCGGCTCGAAGCCGGTGGCCTACTTCTCGGCCGAATTCGGTGTCCACGAATCGGTGCCGATCTACTCGGGCGGCCTGGGCGTGCTTTCGGGCGATCATGTCAAAAGCGCCAGCGACCTTGGCCTGCCGTTCGTTGCCGTCGGCTTATTCTACGATCAAGGATACTTCAAGCAGCACCTCAACGGCGACGGCTATCAGCAAGAAGAGTACCTCGACACCAAGGTCGAGAACGTGCCGATGTCCCCGGCCGTCGATGAGAACGGCAAGCCGCTACTGCTGAGCATCGATACCCGGCATGGCAAGCTGCTGTTTAAGGTTTGGCACATGCGCACCGGTCGCGTGCCGCTGTACCTGCTCGACTGCGATGTCGAAGGCAACAGCCCTGAAGACCGCGAGCTGACCAGCCGTCTGTACGGTGGCGATCACCGCACGCGGATTCGCCAAGAATTGGTGCTCGGCGTCGGCGGCGTGCGGGCGCTGCGTGCCCTGGGCATCACGCCGGGCGTGTACCACCTGAATGAAGGTCACAGCGCGTTCGCCACGCTCGAAGTCATCCGCATGATGATGGAAGACGACGGCGTGAGCTTCGACGAAGCACTGCGCGAGGTCGCGCAACACACCTGCTTCACCACCCATACGCCGGTCCCCGCGGGGCACGATCGCTTCGATGGCGGGTTGGTCGAAGAACACTTGGGCCCGACGCGCGATCGCCTGGGCATCTCGTTCGAACAACTCATGGGCCTCGGGCGCGTCGAGCCGCACAACAGCGGCGAAACCTTCTGCATGACTGTGCTGGCGCTCAAGCTTTCACGCCGCGCGAACGCCGTCAGCTCGTTGCACGGCCACGTTAGCCGGCGGATGTGGGCCCACCTTTGGCCGTGGCGCGTCGAAGAAGAAATTCCCATCGGCCACATCACCAACGGCGTGCACATTCCCAGTTGGCTCGCCTGGCAGATGCAGCAACTTTACGACCGCTACTTCCCGGTCGATTGGGCCAAGCGTGTCAGCCACCCCGAAGTTTGGCAGGGTATCCACAGCGTCGATCCTGGCGAATTGTGGGAGACGCACCACGCGCTGAAGAACCAGTTGCTCGCGTTCGTCCGCCGGCGTGTCAGCCGGCAGTATCGCCGCCGCGGCGAGAGCGACGAATCAGTCGAGTTCGCCCGCAACATGTTCGATCCCAACGTCCTCACGATCGGCTTCGCCCGCCGCTTCGCCACCTACAAGCGAGCCGACCTGATCCTCACTGACCTCGAGCAGTTGTACGAGATCGTTTCCGACCTCGACCATCCGGTGCAGTTCATCTTTGCCGGCAAGGCGCATCCGGCCGACGAGCCCGGCAAGCAAATGATCAAGCGGATCGCCAACCTGCGCAGCGACCCCAAGCTCGCCTCGCGCGTGGCGTTCATTGAGGATTACGACATCAATGTCTGCCGCCACCTCATCCAGGGTGTCGATGTTTGGTTGAACAATCCGCGCCGGCCGTTGGAAGCCTCAGGCACCAGCGGGCAGAAAGTCGTGCTCAACGGCGGACTCAACCTGTCGATCCTCGATGGCTGGTGGGCGGAAGCCTACGACGGCAAGAACGGCTTCGGCATCGGCAAAGGCACCAGCCACGTGAATACCGAGATCCTCGACCGCCGCGATGCCATCGCGCTGTATCGCACACTGCGCGAGCGGGTGATTCCGCTGTATTACGACCGCGATATCGACGGCCTGCCGCGCCAGTGGATCAAGATGATGATGAACAGCATCAGCTCGCTCGCCTGGCGATTTAGCGCCCACCGCATGGTCATCGACTACGTCGAAAAGGCGTATCTGCCCGCGGCCGGTGGCACCAGTTGCGAAATGGACCTGCGGTAGCGGTCAGTGGCTAGCGGTCAGTTCCTGCTGGCTAACCACGGCGCATTTCCCACTGCCCACTACGCATGGCAGCTACCTAGCCCGCGCTTCTCCAAGTAGCGCTGGTGATACTCTTCGGCCCGATAGAAGGGCTTGGCCGGTTCGATCACCGTCACCACCGGCCGGCGCAGTCGCTTCGACGCGTCAAGCTTTTGTTTCGAGCTTTCGGCCGCGGCTTGCTGCTCGGGGGTGTAATAGAAAATTGCCGAGCGATATTGCTTGCCAACATCCGGCCCTTGCCGGTTCAACGTCGTCGGATCGTGGTTGGCCCAGAACACGTCGAGCAGTTGCTCGTAGCTGATGGTCGCCGGATCGTACTCGACCTCAACCACCTCGGCATGGCCGGTCGTATCGGTGCACACCTGCTCGTAGGTGGGATTCGGCACGCCGCCGCCACTGTAACCCACGGCGGTCGCTTGCACCCCCGGCAACTTGCGGAACGTTTCCTCGACACCCCAAAAACAACCCGCCCCGAACATTGCCTTGGCCATCGCGAAATCTCCTCGGACCACCGTACCCACACGCCCAATGCGCCGGTGTATTCTATACCAATGCCTCGGAGTATCCATCGCGAGATCGTCTGCCCGTACTGCGGCGCTGCCGAAGGGCTGCATCGGTCGCGCATGCGCTGGTCCGAACGGTGGCGAACACTGGTCGGGCGATGTGCATATCGCTGCTACGCTTGCGGCACCCGGTTTTGGGACCGCCGCGATCGCAGCATCGCACCGCGCCCGCCGCACCGCTCACCCACCGGCCCCGACACGGTCGCCACCTGCCGCAACTGCGGACATCAGGTTGCGCTGCTGCTCACGGCCGACGAGCTGCGCGCCGCCCACGCGCAGGGCCAGCTGATCAGTTGCCCAAGCTGCAGCGCCGCCTTCGTGCACCACGCGTAGACAACCCACATCAGCCGTCGTTTTCGACGCCGCACGTGGGTACAAAGTCGCCGCGCCGCACGCCATCGAGCGAACTCGCACCGCGCGACTTTGTACCCCGCCTATAGACCCGGGGGTAACGAGTACAAAGTCGCTCGTTTTCGCCGGCGCTCGCTGCTCACCGTACGGGCCGCAAGTGGGTAATAATTCGCACACCGTTCGGCCCCTTTGACGCGGCAGATTTGTCACCTCGCGGCCGTCATGTCTCGCCATCGACCGCCCCAAAAAGATCAGGCCAACATTTCGCCATTTGCTG
>DASZPI010000284.1:0-6172 GCA_035550355.1 Pirellulales bacterium | reverse complement strand
GCACAACCTAATCTACGACGTCACGGGCAAGAATGCCGAAAAGATGGTCGGGCATGCCGAGATGCTCAGCAAGGCTGGTTATGAGGTGCATGTCATCCACGTTCGCGTGCCGGCTTACAAGGCCGCCTACAAGGCCTGGATGCGATTCCGCAAGAATGCGTTCGGGAACCACGATCCCGGCAAAGATCCCGGTCGATTCGTGCCGGTGGACTATGCGGGCATTGAGGTGGACGACAAGCCGGACGAGACCTACAAGCAATTGCGCGAACATCCCGCGGTGAAGAGCTGGGTGCAGGCAGTGCCGGAAGGCGGGAAGGTTACGATCACGGACCGGGGCCGCCGCGAATAATTGGCGTTCGAATGCACACCGTGCGATAATAGTAATGGAGGGTCATCATGGCAGAAGATCGAGAAGAGCCCCTCGATTTGAAGAAAGACGAGCGCGGCGTGAGCTGGGTCGGTCGCATGTATTCAGACATGGACGACGATGCGATGGACGGCATGACGCGAGCCGTCAAAGAATTCATCAAGTCGAAAGAGTCAAGCGGCCAGAGCGAGGGCGGCTCTGCGGCAGGCTAGGTGTTGCCGCAGTTGCCCTGCTGGGCTTCTGCCAGCCGTATCGCTTCATCGACGAGGTTGCCGACGGGATCGATTCCGGCGACCGTGAGCGCCAATCCGGACGCAGCGGCCCGAGCGATTGCCGCGATTTTCTCGCTGGTCGACAGCTCAGCGTAGCTCTCGCGAAGCCAGGCGACGATCTCATCACGATGCTCACGGCAGCCGACGACGCCCCACGTATTCATCTGCATCGACCGCTCGCTGCATTTGCACGGCGAGGACGGCTCGATTCGTATCGCCTTGAGCAGCTTCATTAGCTCGGTTCCGGGGCCGAGCGATGCCGAAGCGGACGTGGTCCTCGTGGCGCCCGGCCGACGTTTGAGCCGACAGGCCGCCATCACTGCACCCGGCGCGTTGGTGCGATTCCCGCATGCACACCTCCATTGGCCGTCGGGTAATCGCTCATCGAATTCGCAGGCGATTTCTGCGGCTAGCTGCACGGACCTACCTCATCAATGCTGCCGCTCACGGTTGACGATCCGTTGCCAGTTCCGATTCCACTGGTGATCGCGCGATAAAAACCAGGCGGTACGGTGACCGTCAGCGAGGCTGGCCCTGTTTCTCCCGATACGCTGACACCAAACGAGCCGCTGGAAATTTCCTCCGCACTGCATATCTGCTCGACCGTACAAGTCAGCGCAGCATCGGTTGCCGACGCATCGATGGTGATGTCCGTGCAATTCGTCACTCGAAAATAGCGAATGGCGATGCCGCTCGGGCCGTCTTCGCTGCCGTTGCCGTTGTAATCGCCCCCGTAGCCGGAAAGCGTCATCGACGCGCCGTTTTGCGATTCTGTGGCACCTTCCGGCGGCACGGTCGCTGAAGTCTCGAAAACTCCGCCGTCGGTGCCGTTGCCGTCAGCATCGAGAAAGGTGAGATTGCCCAGGGAGTCCGCCGCGCACGGGCTCTCTGGATCGCATGTCGTGCCGGTGCATGTCGCGCAGCCTGGTGTAGCATCGCTTGCGCCGGCACCGTACTCCCAATTCAGAATCTTGGTTTCATTGGCGAAGTTCCAGCTCGCGTAGCGATCGATCGTCGCGTCGGGAAGGTGAAACGACATGGCATTGTTGAAGCACAACACTTTAGTGTCATCGTTCCACGTAATGAGCAATGGGCCGACGCCAGTCTCGTAAATCGGGAGCGACCACTTGCGGACCTCTGCGCCGCCCTCTTGCACCGAGATGTTGAGACAGGCGAAATCGTGCTGGACAGTCGCTTCGATGCCGACACCGCCGGTGCCGTCTTCGGCTTGGCCCAGCGACAGCGTGAACACGTTGCCGACACCAATCGCATCGGCCAAGTTGATGAGCAGGTACGTGCTATTCTGGGCGGCGGCAGCGATGATCGTCGCCAAGCCAGAACCAACCAGCGCACTGTCGACGATGGAGTAGCTGCTTGTGTCCAGCTCGTCCGACACGGGCGAGCTCGAGTCCGCACTGTAGCTGCGCGACGCGTAGACCGGACAGCCGCAACAGCAGGGGAAGTGCCCCATCTAGCACCCCCTTTGCAGCTCTTCCCATCGCTTATTCACTTCGTTCCAGTAGCAGGTTCCCTTTTTGCCCGTTGTGTTTCCGCTGAAGATGTCATTTGCGTCGTACATCGTGAACGTCGGCTTGGTGTCATTGCCGTCGTATGCGTTGTCGCTGTGCTTCGCTTGACCTGACGATCCAGACCAGTCGGAGTAAATCTCGAAATTGTGCGGCGACGGCCAAACCGAGACATCATCGAGCTGCGAGAGCTGTTGCTCGGGCCCGTAGCTGTACGGCAGCGACTGCACACGAGTCCAAAATCTGTAGCCGCCCGTCGGGTCAGCTCCGTACACGATCTCCATGTGGTCATCGAAGGCCGTGGGCGTCCACGGCATGTAGCCGGCGAACGTGTAGTCGAATCGCTTGCCGAGACTCGCGTAGAAGTCGGAGGCTATGCGATCGGCCAGTGCGGTGACCGCCGAGTCGTTGTCGGCTGTTGAACCACCACTGGAAAAATTAGCAAAGGCAGTGGAGTAGATGGTCTTCGCCAAGCCGCTGAAGCCATTAACCTCATCGAGGTATGCCGATGCGCTCTTCTGCACCATGTACCGGTCGCCCACGGCATCAAAGCCGCCGTGGTAATACTTGCGGAACACGACCATGACCTTTTCGGGAATGACGGTCAAGTTCCCACCCAACCCCGCGAGTTGTCCACCGGCGACTTGGATGTAATCGTTCTGCAAGTTGCTGTCGAAGTCGTCGCTCGCCTGCTCCCATGAATCGGAGTACACGTTGCCATTCGCCGGATTCCGGGTGATGCGCTGGCCAACCGACCGCGCGGCAGCGTCCAGCAGCATTGCCGCATTCGCATACCGCCGCGAGAACTGGGCGGGGTCCGGATGCTTATAGGCACTATTCACGTCCGATGTTTCGATGCTCACGCCCAGTGCCGAGCCTAGTTGCCCAAAGAGCCAGCCCCAGTCTTTATCGCGAGCAACCGTCAGCTGTCCGACGTTCCGCTGTTGCCAGAAGTATCGTTCATCGACCAGCGTGAGAACGTAGAGGCGGTCGGTCGTCGTCGAGCACGAGACCGGCCGCGGCGGCAGCATGTACATGTCGACGGCCAGGCCGCCGTTCGCGTCTTCGATGGACAATTCCAGCGGACTGGTGCCACCGTCACTGTCATCGAGGAACCCTGCGACTTGCGTCTCGTCAGCGATGAACAGGCCGATCGCGAATCGTGACGCGCCGGTCGGCCACCACAGGCGGTTGAGCTTCGGCCGTGGCAGCCAGTCGAGATTCGCCTGCGGCAGGCCGACATCGTTGGGCCCGGAGTACCGCGGCCGAAATTGACCGTCGCAAAAAGCGGTCGGCTGGCCGAGCATGCACAGATCGGCCATCGATTGATAGCGGTCGATCCAGCCGGAGAACAGGCCGTCCGGATCCTCCAGCAACAGCGGCGAGCCATCATAGGTGATTCCCACCGTGCACCCCTACGACAGGTCCCAATCCCAGCTCACACGGAATGAGAGCGAGATGAAGCCGAGTTGATTTTTCTGGTCGTATGCCGGCCGACTGGAGTGGGCGGCCGTAATGACCTGTCGCAAGAATGTAGCCCCGCTCTCGGGGTCGATGGCGTCGACGCCCACGAGCGCCTTGAGGATCCGCCGCTTGATCTCCAAGAGGCCGCGGTGGTCATGGTGCAAAAGCTGCGTCTCGTGGTCCGTCTGGTCAAGCTTCAGACGCGTGTAGCCGGTGACGACGAGCTCGATGAGTTCGGTGCACTGATCTTCAGCCCCGCCGACCTGCATCTCCTCGGGGAATTCCCCGTCGCCGGCGCAGACCGTGACAAAGAAGTCGCCGCCCTTCGGGATCGCCGGCGGCGCGAGCGGCTCCGTTACCTCGTAACAGGTGCGCTCATTCAGGTCGAGCGCCCTGCGCAGGTGCTCGGTCACCGTGCGCAGGACGTCGGCCTGGTTTACATCAACACGAACCATGACTCGCTCGCGACTAGGTGGTCAAGCTGCGAACGAATCGCAAGAACCCATACAGCTTGCCAGCGGTGACGGCCTGCGTGCCAACGGTCAGCACGATGTTGCCATCGGTCGCGATTTTGATCGCGTTTGTCACCGTTCCGTCGGGAACAATTGCGTGCAGGCCAGCGTCCCACGGATTGCTGCTGTCGCTGATTGCGATAGCCGAAACCAAATCGCCGGTGCTCTTCGCCTTCAGCGCAATGGTCGCCGAGTCGTTCGCGGACGTGAACGTGGTGATCACGTCGATGATGCCGTCGAGAATGATGATCCCCGCCGGCAACGCGGTCAGCGTTTTCGTGCCCGTGGCACCGCTATCCCCGCCCGAAACGTCGTACTTGAACCGAAGGAACTCGACCGGCAGCCACTTACCCAGCCCCTGGTCGTACACTTCGTGGTGCAGGACGTCTTCCTGCCAGAAGAGCGACGCGTGGTTCGGGTTCGCCGGCTTCTTGCTCGACAACCCGCTTTCATCGATGCCGTGCAACACCGTCCGTGCTGTGATCCCCATGATGCTAACCCTCCTTGGTTAGGCGTTGGTGTTCAACCGATAACAGAGTCCGGGATCAGCGACCCGCCGCCACTCGTTGGCAGCAAAAGCCGCTTACTGGCCATGTCGAAGGCCCGATTATACCAATCCTGGATTTTTCCGCTGCGATCGTTCGTGATCGCCAAAGTCCAAGTGTCGTTGACGCCCGGCGCCGTCGCACCAGCAAACACCTGCACGAACGGTCCGCCTGGGTATAGTTCCCGGCCAGCGGCAACGGCAACCTGGTCGAAGTAGATGCTGCACGAGCTGTCGATGGCCGTCGAGATGCGGATACGCAAGAACACCGGCTGCTTCTGATTTGCAGGCAGGCGGAAGCTGAACGACACGGAATCGTGCGAGCTGGTCGAGATGCTCGTGGCGTTGATCGTCAGCACGTTGCTGTTGCCCGCGTCGTCACTAATGACGCTGCCGCCGATGGCATCAATAATTTCGAGCTTCACCACGCCGCCGGCCGTCGAGCCGACACGCTTCATCCGGCAGTGAACGAAATAGACGGCTTCGGATTGCAGGGTCAGCGGCGCGTGGGCGGCGGTCAGTTCGGTGCCATCCGATGCAAAGATCAGCGCCACGCCCTTGTACGCACCGTCGTCGCCATCGGTTGTCGTGGCGTGGGTGAGCGATGGGGTCGAACCGCCCGTGAGCTGGTTGATCGAAGTGAGCTGGGCGATGTTTCCTGCGACGCCGGTGAACGTGATCGTGTGCGTATAGTTCGGACTCGAGCCTGAAGCCGAAACAGTGATTGCCGCCAACCCGGGGATCGCACGCAGCGCCGACTGGACCGCCGACGCCGCGGCATTGTAGGCCAGGGCGGCCGTGGTGTACGTGATGCCGCCCAGCGTGAGCCGCAGGTAGTAGGCGCCACCGGTGGGCGAGCCGCTGATCACCACAGTCTGCACCTCGGGCACGGAGAGGAGTACCGTCGTGCCGATCGTGCCGGGCGAGAACACCCAGCCGTCAGGGGCGTTGGCGATCGAGGCGATTTCGAAGTCGCCGTTGGTCAGCAGCGATCGGCTCGCGTCGGTGGCCGCCAGCTGAAGGCGGATGCCAGAGCCGCCCGGCCAATCTTGCGAAAGCCGGTCAATGAGCGACGCGCCGACGAATTGCAGGCTGGGCCCGGTGGTGGACGCCACCGAGACGTCGATCGACTCGGCCAAGGCGTTCTGCTGGGCGAGGCCATCGCCGCGGAGCATGGAAGCCACGATTGCCAGGTCGCCGATATTCGAGCCGCCGGGCGTGAGCGAGTAGCCGACCGAGCAGGCGGTCACGTAGTCGCCCGAGGTGAGCATCTGGTCGATGACGTACTGTATCGCATCCTGGAGCGTCTGGATCGGCTGCTGCGTGTCGGCCTTCACGAACGCGAGTAGAAGCTGCTGGGCCGCAATCTGGATTGACGACGCGAGTGATCCGCTGGTTTGCTGCCACGAGGTTTTCGCTGCACCGATCGGCACCATCGCCGCCAGCATGTCAGCGGTCGGGGAAGTCTTGTTGGCGAACTCGGCAAT
>DASZPI010000283.1:0-2685 GCA_035550355.1 Pirellulales bacterium | reverse complement strand
GGCATGGTGTGCGACGCGATGGTCTCGCTGGCCGACGTGACGCCGACGGTGCTCGACTGGACCGGCGTCGAAGGGCCGGGCTATCCGCAGCACGGCCGCAGCCTGCTGCCGATCGTCGAGCAAGAACGGCCGACCGGCTGGGACGCGATCGTGCTGAGCCACGTGATGCACGAGGTCACGATGTACTATCCGATGCGAACGCTTCGCGAACGGCGGTACAAACTGATCTGGAATCTCTGCTATCAGATGCCGTTTCTGAACGCCAAAGAAGTGACCGACCGCTCGCCGTGGCGACTGACGATCGAACGAGGCGAAGAGTATATCGGCAAGCGGAAGGTGGAAGACTACGTGTGGCGCGACCCGATCGAACTTTACGACATCGAGAACGATCCCGACGAGTTGGTGAATCTGGCCGACGATCCGAAATACGCCGACCTGCGTTTGCGAATGAGCGAGGCTCTGCTCAAACGACTGCGCGAGACCGACGACCACTGGCTGGAGCGCTACCAGTTGCCGCTGCCGGGCGAAAAGGTCCAACGCATGCTGCCGCCGCCGCCAGGCTACGCTCCGCCGCGGAAAAAGGGCGGCGATAGGTGAAAGAATGCAGAAGTCCGAATGCAGGATGACGAATTAGGACGTTCTGCGCGCTCGGCGCGAGTCTCCCGACCCCGCCGAAAACCGTTGACCGAAGGTCTCCTAACCGACGATATACGAGACCTGCGGTCAGCCCGGCGGCGGGATCGGGAGACCCGCGCCAAGCGCACGCGGCGGGATCGGGAGACCCGCGCCGAGCGCGCGATCGCTGCCGCTCACAACGACCGGACGCACTTAGCCCGCGCCCATGCCGCGATCGAAGGCGTCTTGATCGCGCTGATACAGCGCCAGCGTCGATTCGAAGGTCGGCCCCGAGATTTCCCACGACGGGTTCTCGTCGGTGTGCGTGTTGCAGTGCGCCACGAACGCGCGGTACAGGAACTTGAACAGGTGCCGCGGCACGCGCAGCGTGCGCAGCGATTCGATCAACCGCTGATCGCTGATCGACGGTTCGAACAGCTCTCGAAAGCTGGGCTGCTTGCCCGGCATGGCGCAGGCCCGCAGCCGCGCGCTGGCCACGTCGTACAGGGCTTCGCCAGTCCAGTTTAGCGACGGGATCAGGTTCTGCTTGTCGAGCCGGGCGCGCTGATAAAAGTCGCGCTCCTCGCGATCGATAAAGTACGACAACTCGATCGGCAAGAGCAGCTTGAAGCCGATGCCCGGGTGCTTGAGAAACTTGTTGTCGAGCATCGACCACAGCAGCGTCCGCATCTGCTCGGGCGAGCCATTCACCAGGTGCGGCTCATCCAGGCGATCGACCAGCACCAGCACGCCCGAAAATCCAAGGGTCGTCAGAATTCCTTGGAACTTGGCCAATAGTTCGAAGCGGTCATCGGTCCGCTCGCGGTTCGGCAGCGGCTGTCCGGCCAACTCGTCGGCCGTCAGGTGCATTAGCACCTGCCGCAATTGGTTCACGGGCCGATTGATCGACTTCAACTGCCGCGAGATGCCCGCCGCTCGCCACCAGGCCCGCAACGCTTTCCAGGCCCAGGGCAGCCAGGCCGCCGCGATCAGCGCCCAGGGCCACGGGCTGGCCAGCCAGGTCCATTGCCCTTGCCAGGCAATGATGCCGAACACCAGCAGCGGCACGACGATTCCCACCGCCCACGGCCAGCGCGTCTTCCACGTGGCGAAGCGCAGCGTGCGCCGTAGCCGATGCCAGCGCTTGCGCTGCGTTTCGGCGGTCGAGCGATCGTAGCAGGCGGCCAACACCAGCAGGTCGCGCGCCTGGCTGCGAGTCAGCAGTGCCGGCTCCAACCGTCCGACGCTGGCCGCGGCGTCGTACGAGTGCACCGCGCCGTTGGTCGCGTCGCCACGCTTCGGCGGCTCGACGAGCGCATCGACTAATTGGGTCACGCCCAAGGCCAGGATCGCATCCATGTGATCCCACAGCTTCCATTCGCTCAGCACGCGGTCGGTCCGCTGCTTGCGTCGCGACAGCGTATCGCGAAACCGATCGAGGAATGGGTTGAAGTCGTCGTATTCGATGACGAACACCCGTTGGTTCGGGTTCTTGGCGTTGTAGGCCGCAATGTGCTGCGCGATTTGCAGCCGCAGCGCCGTTTTGCCGGAACCCTTTTCGCCGAACACGATCGACGTGCTGGGATCGCGCGGGTCGCCGTACACCTTGTCCCAGGTGGGATGGTAGGTGCTGGCGATGCAGTGCTCCTTGAACACCGGGTCGGTTTGCGCGTCCTCCTCGACAAACGGATTGGTGGCGATGCCGTGATGTTCGAGGAACTGCTGAATCTTCATGCGGGCTGCACGAGGTGTGAGGTAAATTTCAAGCCTTCTCCCTTTGGGAGAAGGTGGCCGAAGGCCGGATGAGGGTGAGGCGGCATCGACGCCAAGAACCCGCTTCTCCCTCACCCGGTCGCCGCAACGGCGACCACCCTCTCCCGGCGGGAGAGGGTTTCCGAGGCGTCTACTTGGCCACCAGCCCGCCGAGCATTTCCTTGAACGCCGCTTCGTTGGCGCTCACGGTCTTGCCGGGGCCGTAGAACTTGATGAAGTAGTTGCCCGTGGGCTTGCCCCCTTTTTGCGTTTCGATGATGGCGGCGAGCATGCGGTAGTTTTCGCGCTGCACCCCTT
>DASZPI010000282.1:0-3322 GCA_035550355.1 Pirellulales bacterium | reverse complement strand
TCGCGGTCGACGCACACGGCGAACAACTGCTTGCCGTCGCGCGTGGCGGTGGTCAGCCAGATCTGCTGGTTCCAGATGACCGGCGAAGACCAGCCGCGATCGTGGATCGGCGTCTTCCACTTGATGTGCTCGGTCTCGCTCCACTCGGTCGGCAGCCCCACGGACGTCGAGGTGCCGTCGCCGCGTGGGCCGCGAAACTCGGGCCAGTTCTCCGCGGCCAGTGTGGGTACTGCACAGGCACACACCGCTAGGAGTAAAGACAGCACACGCATCGTGATGATTGGATTCAGCAATCGCATGAGGCCGGGCGGGAAGCGAGCGGTAATGGGGCCTGTCATTCTACACTAAAACCGCGACCGATATTCGAGGATCGCACCGGCAAATCGTCTGAGGCGCGTGTGCGCGAACTGAAGTCAGCATCTGCGCCGCCGCCGGCCCAACTCTAGCAACGGCACAATAATAGACGTGGCAAGTAGCAAGCTCGATGGTTCCGGCACAACGGCCGTGGCCACGACCTGGCCCGTGAATACGTCGAACAGCGCGATTCCGTTGGCGTCGATCGAACCCATTGCCAAAATCGGCGCAGTCAGCGTATAGACGTCGCCGGAACGTGTGAGCGTGCCGCCCGGCAGCTGGTTTGGCACTGGAATCAGGTCGCCGAAGGTTCCCACCAGAGGCGAGCCTAAGACGACGAGATTATAGGACGTCGTGCCGGCGGACACGCCGAGCGATACCCCGGTTGCATCAAACGCACCGTTGGCGAGCGGGAGAACGCCACTGGTAGCGTCGGCCACATAATCGCGCGCTGCAACGACGCCGGTAGCTATGCCGCTGAGGGCAATGCTTAGTCCATATTGGGCGGGAGCCGTGCCAGGCGATGCATTCGCGAGCGGGGCCTGCGGAACCGACTGCAGCGCGAAATGCGTATCGTTGGTTGACAAAAACTGGATCGACCCTGGTTCCAGATCAATATCGAACGTGCCTGAAAGGCTCGTCGTGTCGCTCCCTGGAGTCTGGGCCGTCGAGACCACGGTTCCGCCTTCCGCTTGCACCGAAAGTGTGATGGTGCTTTGCGCACTGTCGAGGCTAAAAACCACGGGGGCTGCTTTCGAGGACGTCGCGGCGCCGGCAAGACCCCAGTACGCCAGTAATGCCATGACGAGGATATGCCGCGCGCTAGTTCTCATTTGGATTTCTCCTGGTGCCTCGTTTACGACAAATTGCGTCTGTTATTTCAGCTGCAGTTGCGCCGGCGGGCCGCCGGTCACCAGCTCGACGTCGTCGACCGATTGTCCTTCGGCGAGCTTCAACTCCACGCTCGATTTGGCGGGCGCGTCCCGAGCGAGCAGGAACAGCGGGGCGCATTGAATGAACTGTTTGCCGGGACGAATGAACATGAGCTCGAATTTGCCGTTGGCGCCGGTTTTGACCGTGGGATCGTAATATCGATTTTCCAAGAGGTCAGCCGCGTGAGCCCGCACCTCGCAGAATGGGACCGGCTTGCCCTTGGCATCGACCACTTGGCCGCGCACCGTGGCGCCGCGGGTGAGTCGGATTTCGACGTCGTCGATTTCCTGTCCCGGCACGGTCGTGATCGGCGGCAAGACACCGTTGGCCCATTTGCGCCACTCCTCGTATTTGCCGTCGTGGGCAACCAGGTTGTATTGCGCGTCATTGCTGGCCGGCAGTAGCATTTCAAAACTGCCGTCGGCCTTGGTTGGTACGCTGAAACGCGTGTCGCCCGTCAGCGAGTTGCCACTGCCCGTCAGGGCCGGCGCCGCGGTTGCGCCGGCGACCGGCCGACCGTCGGGGTCGACCACGCGCCCGCGGATGCGCACCCCCTTCTCGACGAAGATTTTGGCCGTCGGCATGCCGGGCCGCAGATCGAAATCGAGGTAGTCGAAATTTCGTTGCCACTTCAGTTCCGGCTTGGCAACCGAGCGCCGATTCCAAGGGCTCTTCGCTTCCTCGCTCCACCAGCGACGATAGCTGGGAGCGTCGATGCTGAACTCGAATGTACCGGGGAGCATGCCAGGTATGATCACCAGGCCATCGGCATTCGAGCGGCCTTCGACGTCCTTGTGCTGCCGATTCCACAGTCGAACGCCGGCGACCGGTTCCTCGGTTTGCGCGTCGACAACGACGGCGCGAAATGCAACGCCCGCAGCCAGCTCCAGGTCGCGCTCGGCGGAGCCGCGCGCGACCACCACGTTGGTCTGGTGCAGGACGCCTTGCTCGGGGGTCCTGATCAGCAGTTCGTAGACGTCAGGCTGCAGAAAAAGCTGATAGCGGCCCTGATCGTCGCTCTTGGTTTCGGTCCAGATTGTCGTGATCATCACCCCGTCAGCCGACTTCGGTCCCTGATTGGCGCGAATCAAAGCGCCGGCGGCCGGTTTTCCGTCGGCATCGCGCACGGTGCCCGAGATCGATGTTTCTTTGCCGAGCGCGACGACCCAGCCGGGCGTGCCGGTCGGTGCGTGAATAAACGTCTCGGGCGAGAATCCCTCTTTCTTGAAGCGGACTTCCACCTTGGCCCCGCGCCCTAATAGCGGAACGCGAAAGACGCCGTCCTTGTTGGTCTTCGTGCGGTAGCGCGGGTACCAATCCCACGGGTGTACTTCGACATCCGCGAGCGGATTTCCGTCCTGATCGACGACCACGCCCGCCAATTCGCCAATGCCCACCTTGTCGGGCGCCTTGGCCTGCGCCGTCAATAGCGTGGGGATCGGAATATCAATTCGGCCAGCCGCCTCGGGCATCACGGGCGTGTTGACTTCGAAGTAATTCCCCGCCGCGGTCACGACCGCAAGCGCAGCCAATTCAGCGACGTGCAAAGGCGCTCCGGGGGTCGAGGGCAGTTCGAAGTTGCCGGCGCTATCGGTGATGATCGGCAGCGCTGCGGGGATGGGGCGGCAGGTGATCTCGTGTTGCGAAACCTGGGCGCCGGCGATCGGTTGGCCCTGGGCATCGACTAGCCGGCCAATCAGCTTATTCGGATCGGGGCCCGGCTCAGCGGCAAAAACGCCGTTGGAGTAGGCCGCTACCAGCACGGCCACGACCGAGAGTACACAAAGCGGCGCACGTTGCATGGCTCGCCTCCTCAGCTCGCGTGATCCAATGTTCCGTTTGTCGACGGCCGCCAGCCATCTTACACGAGATTCTGAGCGGTCGCGCGATCGCAGCGGCTCTCGGTTTCTTCGCTGACGGGTTACCTTGCAACAACGTCACTTGGCGTCGAGCAACTTGTGGCTGCTCAGGGTGAACGTGCGTACCGACAGGCCGCCTGAGGTGGCCGTCGACACGGTGTGGGTCTGCGGCAAGT